>NZ_JAINWD010000017.1:0-108957 GCF_021021315.1 Halomonas sp. IOP_14
AATATCGGCAGTTATTCAGACCTTCCCTAATCCTTTATATCCCTTTCCCATTTTGTTAAAAAACCTTTTATTAAGAAATTTTTCAGCGACTTTTAAATACAACTCCTCAATATCTTCAATTTTTTTAGAGTTAGTTTCGAAAAAGCTATAGCTATCGTCAACAACTTCCACAGGTGAAACTAATAACTTAGGGAATTTTTTATTTACATTGCCTAAGCCTTCTTGATGAGCTAAAAGCGGGATATACAGAAATATTGCTTCCGTATATAAATCATAATTCACGTTTTCAAAAAAACTATTGAACTGATCTCCTGTTGCTAAAGTATCATCGATGAAAATAAATAAGCGAGCTCCTTTCTCATACGAGTCTCCTATAAGCCATGGCCAAGTCATATAATCTTCGGATACTTTTAATAACCGTTTATAAAGTCTAGCAACCGATGGACCACTTTTAGTAGGGGGGTCTGAGTCTCTAATGACTGGCACAATTTTTACATGGTCACCCTGGCTTCGTTTACTTGTTAAAAAATCATAATAGCTTTCATTTTCTAATGCTTCCAGTGGATTAGGATAAAGTGCAGAAGAAATTGCTACATCAATAGCAGTGGCTAAAAGCGACTTAGTCTGCTCGCTAGACCGGTGAATCAAACTCTCTAATAATAGACCTGCTAGAAGCTTCTCTTCAGGTTCTTTAAAATTAGATAACCAATTATCTAAATCATCATGAGTAATAGCATCCCAGATTTTCTCATCAATTAGTATTCTCGCATATTGGGTAGTTTTCACAATATATTCAGGTACTTCATCTAAAAAATCTTTATAAACAGGCACAATTTAAAACCTAATTAATTTAAAAATATTCTTTCATCAGATTATCACCAGAAGATAATTTCAGCAAAATTAATATTAAATATCAAAAAACCCGCCTTCCGGCGGGTTTTTTGCGAACAAAGGTAGCGAGTGTGCACTCACTCCCACTCAATAGTAGCAGGAGGCTTGCTGCTCACATCATAAGTCACCCGCGAAACCCCTTCCAACTCATTGATAATCCGGTTGGAAACCTTCTCCAGCAGCTCGTAGGGCAGGTGCGCCCAGCGGGCGGTCATGAAGTCGATGGTTTCAACCGCGCGTAGCGCGATGACCCATTCGTAACGGCGGCCATCGCCGACGACACCTACCGATTTCACCGGCAGGAACACGGCGAAGGCTTGGCTGGTTTTTTCGTACCAGCCAGAGGCGCGTAGTTCTTCGATGAAGATAGCGTCGGCATCGCGGAGGATGTCGGCGTACTCTTTCTTCACTTCACCCAGAATACGCACGCCCAGGCCGGGGCCAGGGAACGGGTGGCGGTAGACCATATCGTAGGGCAGGCCGAGTTCCAGGCCGAGTTTGCGCACTTCGTCTTTAAACAGTTCGCGCAGCGGCTCGACCAGCTTGAGCTTCATGGTTTCCGGCAGGCCACCTACGTTGTGGTGGGATTTGATCACGTGCGCTTTGCCGGTTTTAGAGGCGGCGGATTCGATTACGTCCGGGTAGATGGTGCCTTGGGCCAGGAACTCGACGCCGTCGATCTTGCTGGCCTCTTCATCGAATACGTCGATAAAGGTGTTACCGATGATCTTGCGCTTGGCTTCCGGGTCTTTCTCGCCCTTCAGCTTGCCGAGGAACAGGTCTTCGGCGTCTACACGAATCACCTTCACGCCCATGTGCTTGGCGAAGGTTTCCATGACCTGGTCGCCTTCCGCTTTACGCAGCAGGCCGTTGTCGACGAATACGCAGGTCAGCTGGGTGCCAATGGCTTTGTGCAGCAGCGCGGCCACCACAGAGGAATCCACGCCGCCGGAGAGGCCAAGCAGTACGTGGCGGTCGCCCACTTGCTCGCGCACGCGCTGTACCTGGTCTTCGATGATTTGTGCAGGCGTCCACAGCTTTTCGGCTTTGCAGATATCCAGCACGAAGTGCTCAAGAATGCGCTGGCCCTGCAGGGTGTGGGTCACTTCCGGGTGGAACTGTACGCCGTAAAACTGTTTCTCTTCCCAAGCCATGGCTGCAATCGGGCAGCTCGGCGTGGAGGCGGTCACGGTGAACTCGGCGGGCGCTTCGGCCACCTTGTCGCCGTGGCTCATCCATACGTCCAGCAGGGCTTTGCCGCTTTTAGCGTCTACGTGGTCTTTGATGTCTTTGAACAGCGCGTTGTCTTCGTCGATCTGAATCTGTGCGTAGCCGAATTCGCGCTGGTTGGAGCCTTCTACCTTACCACCCAACTGCTCGGCCATGGTCTGCATGCCGTAGCAGATACCAAACACCGGCAGGCCCATCTCGAACACGCACTGGGGCGCACGCGGGGAGTCCAGTTCCGTCACGGATTCCGGGCCACCGGCCATGATAATGCCGTTGGGGTTGTACTCGCGGATCTCTTCTTCGGTGATATCAAACGCGCGGACTTCGGAATAAACGCCGATCTCGCGTACGCGACGGGCGATCAGTTGGGTGTACTGCGAGCCGAAGTCGAGAATCAAAATCTTATGGGCGTGAATGTCACTCATGGCGGGGTCTCGGTTAAGCGGTGTGGGTGCCGCTGGTAAGGCCAAAAAGCAAGCGGCGAGCTGTTGTGCCCGCCGCCGTTTTAACTAACTACGCTGGTTAGCTCACCCGGTAGTTGGGGGCTTCTTTGGTGATCTGCACGTTGTGGACGTGGGATTCGTTAAAGCCAGCACCGGTAATTTGTACAAACTCCGGCTTGGTGCGCATTTCCTGAATATCGCGGCAGCCGGTGTAGCCCATGGAAGCGCGCAGCCCACCCATCAGTTGGTGAACGATAGCGCTCATCATGCCTTTATAGGGAACGCGGCCTTCAATGCCTTCCGGCACCAGCTTCTCGGCACCTTCGCTCTTATCCTGAAAGTAGCGGTCGGCGCTACCCTGGCTCTGCGACATGGCACCCATGGAGCCCATGCCACGGTAGGCTTTGTAGGTACGGCCCTGGTAAAGCTCGACTTCACCGGGGGCTTCTTCGGTACCGGCCAGCAGGCCGCCGACCATCACGGCACTGGCGCCAGCGGCAATCGCCTTGGCCAAATCACCGGAGTAGCGCACGCCGCCATCGGCAATCAGCGGAATGTCGTACTCTTTGAGTGCTTCGGCCACGTTGGAAACCGCGGTAATTTGCGGTACGCCAACGCCAGCTACAATGCGCGTGGTGCAGATAGAGCCAGGGCCGATACCCACTTTAACGGCATCCGCCCCCGCTTCGGCCAGCGCCCGGGCTGCACCAGCGGTGGCGATGTTGCCGCCAATCACTTGAATCTGTGGGAAGTGCTCTTTGATCCAGCGAACGCGGTCGAGAACGCCTTGGGAGTGGCCGTGGGCGGTATCGACAATGATCACGTCTACGCCTGCTTCAGCCAGGGCGGCCACGCGATCCGGGGTTTCCGGGCCGGTGCCTACCGCCGCGCCGACTAACAAACGGCCATCGCTGTCTTTGGCGGCCATTGGGTAGGTGCGGGCTTTTTCGATATCCTGGAAGGTGACCAGGCCGCGCAGGTGGAACTCGTCATCAACGATCAGCATTTTCTCGATGCGGTGTTCGCGCATTTTGGCTTTGCTGGTTTCGAGGTCGGTACCTTCTTTGACGGTAACCAGCCGGTCGCGCGGCGTCATGATCGCTTCAACGCTGTCGCCATGGTTGGGCTGGAAGCGCATGTCGCGTTCGGTCACGATACCCACCAGGGTTTCGCCTTCTACCACGGGGAAACCGGAGAAGCCGTATTCACGGGCCATGGCGAGCAGGTCTTCGAGCTTGGCTTTAGGGCTAACGGTGACCGGGTCTTTCACAATCACGCTTTCGTGCTTTTTGACCTTGCGCACCTCAGCGGCTTGCTGGGTCATGGCCATGCTCTTATGGATGATGCCGATGCCGCCTTCCTGGGCCATCGCAATCGCTAGACGCGCTTCGGTAACGGTGTCCATCGCGGCAGAAAGGAGCGGAATATTGAGCGAAAGATTGCGGGTCAGGCGGGTTTTGAGGCTGACATCCTTGGGTAGGACATCGGAGAAGCCGGGAACGAGGAGAACGTCATCGAACGTTAGTGCTTCTTGGGCCATACGTAGCATAGCGGCAACACCCTGATTGAGAGGAAGTGGGGCGTGAAAGGTTAATCGCCTATTATAGCGTTTTGAGGGCCTTTCCAGCAATGCAGTCAGGCTTTTGTGCTTATACCAAATGCTAATGACGTATGCTGTTAGGCTGATAGCTGGCCATTTTTAGTCTTCGAGGGGGCTTTTTGTCTCAACAGATTATTGTTTACACCGATTACGTTTGCCCCTTCTGCCTGCTAGCCGAAAAAGCCATTGTTCAGGCAACCGACGGTATGGGTGTGGAAATCCGCTGGCGGCCCTTTGAGCTGCGCCCTGCCCCGGTGCCCTTAAACGTTTTCTCATCAAGCGCGGGTAATTTTATGGCCTCCCCCACTTCCTAGGCACTCTCCGTCAACCAGCGCGCCAAGCAACCCCTTAAGCGAATAGTATGGCTAAGAGGTGTATCATGCTGTTTATTATTAATAAAAGGGAACAAGGATGGCAGACCAACCTAGGCAGCTCTACTACAGCAATCCGGATAACATCACGGGGGCACGTGTTTCGCGCGATATGATGGTGACGTTATGCAGTGCTTTGGGGGAAGCGCTTGACGATCCAGATACGCGTCATTTCATTCGAAATACACGTATTCCCAATGAGCGGGAACTCTACGGTACCTTTATCAAGGCGCTGCTAAGTGATGGCTTTAATAGCCAGATTGGCCACATTGCCACTGAAGTACAGGTATCTCGTCAGACAGATGAAGCCAGCGGCAAAGGCCGGGTGGACATCATTTTCGACTATCGCAGCACCAGCTTTCTCGTCGAACTAAAAGTCATTCGTGCTTCTGTGAATGGTCGTCAATCTGGTGAAGAATACGCAACAACGACACAGCGACTCGTTCGCCCGTGGCAGAAAGCCGTCAATCAGCTCATCGAGCTTGATGAAACAAGCCTGGGAAAAGCACTAAAGAAGAAGGTTATCAAACTCCCTATCGCACTCTACCTGCATGTGGATAACAGACAGAAGGGCAATACGGATCAATGGGAAGCGCTCAGCGCTGCAACACACGAAAGGATCGTATCTCAGTTAAATACCGACGTGAATAACGATGACCCAGCGAGCCACCATTTCAGCTATTTCCAGCCACTGACAGACCCGGTGACCACATCACGCCGAAGAGGCTGCCTCGTAGAGGGAACGCCAGACGTAAGGCTTTACGGCTTTTCTATTATTGCGGCATGCCAATAGCAACAACTGAGTAATTCAGACTACTCCTTATGTGCCTCGCTCCAATACTGGATCGAGGCATCTGAAACGATACCCTGCTCGGTACCAATACGTATCACCGCTTCCTGTAAAGCCAGCGCCAGATCGTACTGGTGACAAAGTGCCAACGAACGAATCATCCGCGAAATACGCAGGTGATTATGCCCACCTGCTTTGAGCCAAATATGCTCGCGGATATTAAGGCTCGGCTGGGCAGTAATGGTGAGCCCATCCCGAGTTAAACCCAAAAAACTCAGCATGACATCCAGCGAGACTCGCTGTTGCTCACGTAACGCACTATCGTCTTGAAATATGTCACGCTCGCCATCGGTCAGCCGCGGGGCAAAATGGTTAAAGCGGCCAACCTCAGGGATGGGAAAAAGCCACTGAATATAATCGTGGGTATGCTCTAGCCAGAAGTGAGATAAAGCCCAGATGGCATTGATATAGCGCCCTTTATGATCCGGTGCCTCGCCACGGTAAAAAGCGATCAACGGTGTTGGGTGGTGGCCCATAGCATTTCCTCGTCATCTCCTGGGTAATACAATGATATTTCGTAACAACGACGCCATTTTACGCCACTAGCCGTAAAGATTCCCGGATTCCCTAAAGCAAGGGACAGCAATGAACGCACCAACGCCCACTGCCCTCTACGTCAGCCAACTCAACCAGCGAGCCTATAAAGCTTCTTGCCAACGCTCAGGGTAGGTCATGAGCGCCTGAATTTCTTCCGGCACAGGCGCATCACAAATCACTTGATCAAACGCATCAAGATGAGCAACACGCTGGATACCGCGCTGACATAATTTCGCTGACCCCATCAGCAGCACCTTACGGTCAGCGTGGCGCATCATGGTTTGTTTTACTTCTATTTTTTCACTGTCGAAATCGAGCAGATAGCCCTCAGCATCTATACCCGAAACAGCAATCATCGCCACATCCAGCCGATAGCTGGTCAGCTCTTTGATGGTGCGCGACCCAGTCAACGCGCCATCCCGGCCCGCTACCTTGCCGCCCACCACATGGATATCCAACAACTGATGCTGGGCAGCGAGAGTCAGCGCGGCCGTTAAATTATGGGTGACCACGTGCAACCTTTTACGGTAGTTCAACAGCTCGCGGGCAACGTGATCGCAGGTTGTGCCCGTATCCAGAAACAGCGCCTCGCCTTCCTGCAACTGCGATACCGCCAGGGTCGCCATACGCCCCTTCTCTACCTGCTGCGAATCCTGTTTGGTGGCGTAGCCAAGCCTAACCTGGGGTTTTTCGATCCGGGCCCCGCCCCGAAAACGCTGCAGCACATTAGCGTCACACAGTTTACGAATATCGCGCCGCACGGTTTGAGCGGAGCAGTTGAGTCGCTGGGCAAGAAATTCGATCGAGGCATGCCCATGCAATTCAACCAAGGCAATGAGTTCGCGATGGCGTGGGTTCAAATGCGCTAGGTCAGTCATCGGTAACAAACAATCCCCTGATAAAAAAATCCGGCCTTGCGACCGTCCGTCATCAAATTGACACAGCGGGGCGCGACCATAACGTTCAAATTCTTACATTTTGATCAAAACATGACTCAGACATTACAAATTTATCTTGATGAATGCCAGCGTATCATGACGCACGCAGATGAGCCTCTGTCGCCCAAAATGCGTCCGCTTGGCAAGGCCAGTTGGCCAGCTGTACTGCAATCCCCCTGCCTGCCTCACGAAGCGCTGATTGCATTAAAGCACAGCAATACGCCGATGCAGCGCCCCCCAGTAGGCGTTATTGGCCCCCGCGAGGCCACCCAACAACAGCTTGAAATAGCCTATGCCTTAGGTGCAGGGCTGGCCGAGCTGGGCATTCCGCTGTTATGCGGTGGCCGGGGCGGCGTTATGGAAGCGGCCAGCAAGGGAGCCGTACTTCAAGGAGGCGAGGTCATCGGCCTGCTTCCCGATACCCACGCAGAGGCTGCCAACCCCTGGGTCACCCTACCTATTGCCAGCGGCTTGGGCGAGGCACGCAACGTGCTTATCGCCCGAGCCAGTGTGCTGCTGATCGCCGTTGGCGGAAGCTTGGGCACCCACACCGAGGTGGCCTTTGGCCGCCATTTTGACAAGCCTGTACTCACCTTCCCGGACGCCCCCACTGCTGAAGGCATTACACCTGTCAGCAGCGTAGAGGAAGCCCTGCGACTCACGGCTGCCCACCTATGGGGAGTCACACAACCGTCATGAATATATCAACAAACGATCAAAATCTTACATTATGGTCATTTATATTTAATCGTGGTTAGGGGTCAGACATGCGATTGATCACTTATGGTTACTTGGTTTACTTGCTGGCCCCTATCGTACTCCTGCTTATAGGCGCTTTCGGTGACCATTGGAGCAACACGCTGCTACCTGAGGGGCTAACCTGGCGTTGGTTTATCACGGTATGGGAAGACGCCACCTATCGAAATGCGATGGTAACGACCTTCAAGCTGGCCTTGACCACCTGCCTGATCAATATATTACTCGTCGTACCACTGGTGTATGGCGTCATGCTCAAGTTCCCTGCCGTGGCTCAGAGCATCACGCGTCTTTTGGTCATGCTGCCAGTAGCAATCCCTCAGCTGGTGATTGGTTTTGCTTTCATTCTGGCCTTTAGCACGGCCATGCTGCCATGGCTAGGCAGCTCCTGGCTGCTAGTGGCAGGGCATGTGGTGGTGACGTTTCCATACCTCTTTTACACCGTGTA
This sequence comes from Halomonas sp. IOP_14, assembly GCF_021021315.1. Taxonomy (NCBI): domain Bacteria; kingdom Pseudomonadati; phylum Pseudomonadota; class Gammaproteobacteria; order Oceanospirillales; family Halomonadaceae; genus Halomonas; species Halomonas sp. IOP_14. Next base: position 8,065 of record NZ_JAINWD010000017.1, read on the forward strand.
TGCCGATATCGAAGCCTCTCCACTCAAGGCGTATGAACGCATGGCCCAGTCCCTTGGGGCAGCCGAGTGGCAACGTTTTGTGCACCTCTATTTGCCACTGGTATATCGCTCGGTATTCACCGGCAGCTTAACGGTTGCAGCGCTGTCGATTGGCGAGTTTGAGCTGAGCAACCTGATTTCAGGTTTTATGACCCAGCCCTACCCAGTGGTGTTGATCCAAGCGTTTTACCGCACGACGGGCTTCGCCTGCGCCGCAACGCTTTTCCTGCTTTCACTCGCTCTGCTGTTTTCGCTGTTTTCCACCCTGGTGCAGTGGCGGCTGGGCCGACCCTCCTCTCAGGAGTTACCGCAATGATTGCGCTTGAAAACATCCAGTTCCACTACCCCCATAGCAGTGTGGGTGTTCACGACATCAACCTGCAGGTAGAAACGGGCGAATTTCTTGTGGTGGTGGGTGCCAGCGGATCGGGAAAAAGTACGCTTTTACAGCTTATCGCGGGCTTCCTCACCCCGCTTCAAGGGCGCGTTCTACTTGATCATCAAGATGTAACTCAGCTCACTTGCGGCGAGCGCGGGCTGGGAATCGTGCTGCAGGATTATGTGCTTTTCAACCATATGACAGTGCTTGGCAACGTCGCCTACCCGCTTAAGGTTAAAGGTGTTCGCCAGGGAGAGCGCCACCGACGCGCCCGCAAGATCCTCCATGATGTAGGCCTTGAGGCGTTGGAACATTGCTATCCATCCCAGCTTTCCGGTGGCCAGCAGCAGCGAGTGGCCATTGCACGCGCGCTGGTATTCGAGCCCCGTGCCCTTCTGCTCGACGAACCGTTTTCGGCGCTCGACGCTTCCCGGCGGGAGTCGATGCGCCAGGAGCTCAAGCATATACAGCGTCAATTCGGCGTCACCACGCTGATGATCACCCATGATCAAGAAGAGGCGCTGATGCTGGGCGATCACGTTGCCGTGCTTGAGCAGGGCGAACTCCTTCAACACAGCGCGCCCCACCAGCTTTACACGCAGCCTGTGAGTGAAGCCGTGGCACGTTTCATTGGTCGCACCAACTTTATCGACGCTCAGGTACTTGATTCGCAGCGGATTGAAACCGCCGACCTGGGCATCCTGGAAGTGGCACCACACGCCTTTACAGTGGGGCAAACCGTGCGCGCCATGATTCGTCCCGAAGCCATTATTGCCAACCCAGCTAGCGATATCGCTAACCAGGCACCTGCCACGGTGATAGAGAGGCAGTTTCTGGGCGCCCAGCAACGTCAGTACCTTCTCTGCGGCACTACCACGTTGTCGCTTGAGTCGGCTTCACCGCCGGAAATCATCACTCACGTGGCGCTTCCTCCCACACATATCCACCTGTTCAATCGCTGAGGTACTACCATGAAACGCTCTTTTGCTTACGGCCTACTCTCCGCCCTTAGCCTGCTGCCTTTATCGGCGTATGCGGCTAACACGCTTGACGCTGAGCTCTACGACGGCGAACAAGCACTCTACGATGCCGCCCAGGAAGAAGGGCTGGTTGTATCGTTCGATACCGGCCCAACCTGGGCCAACTGGCAAAGCCAATTCAATCGTTTCACGGAGCGCTACCCCGGCGTTCAGATTGTCTTTAACGACCTGGGCTCGGGTGCCACCGTGGTCGCTTTGGAGCAGGCCCGCAACCGCCCCCAGGCCGATACCGCCTACTACTACGCTTCTTCAGCAATTAATGCGCATGAGAAAGAGCTGTTAAGCCCCTTTACCCCCATCAATTTCGACAGCATTCCCAATGTCTTCAAAGCAGACGCGGGTGAGTGGTTCACGATCCACTCCTTGAACGTGGCCTTTATCGTTAATACGCAGTTAGTCGATGAAGTGCCGCAAAGCTGGGAAGACCTGCTCGATGAGCAGTACCGTAACAGCATTGTGTACCTTGACCCGCGCTCGACCGGGCAAGGCCAAGTTCTTACCCTGGCCGCCAACTATGCAATGGGGGGCGATCTCGATAATTTAACCCCGGGCATCGATTATCTTGCGGAATTGAGCCGCATCGGTAATGTTGCCCGTGTGGTTGGTACCACGCCCTATGCACAGTTCGTGCGCGGTGAAATTCCTATCTGGATCGGCTATGAAAACGACGGTCTAAAAGCCAGCATTACCGATGGCATGGGCGACAACGCAGCGGTGGTGATCCCCGAAGAGGCGTCGGTCGCAGCGCCGTACGCTATTTCACTGGTCAAGAACGGGCCAAACCCAAATGCCGGGCGCCTATGGCTCAACTATGTCATGTCGGACGAGGGGCAACGTACCTTTGCGGAAGGATTTGTTCGCCCTGTCAACGGAGATATCGAGCTGCCCGACACGCTGGTAGAGGCACCGCAGATTCGCCCGCTGGATGTGCAAAAAGCGTCGAGCATTAGCGCTGACCTCAGCCACCAGTGGACTCAGCACGTCCTTAATCAATAAGGCCACGCCATGCCTCGCCTGCGCTTTTTTAGCGTTTTGCCGCTGGTTCTACCCAGCGGCATTATTTACACGCTGTTTTTTATGGTGCCGCTGACACTGCTGATCATTGCAGCGCTTGAGTCACCTTTGGTCACGGGTGCTCGTCTTCTTGACGAAGGGCTGGTGTTTAAAAGCTTAATAACCAGCGTTGCTTTATCCATTAGCACTGCGCTCTTGTCGGTCATCGTTGGTGTCGTGATTGCTGAGTTTCTCTATCATCAGCCGGAACGGCGACGCTTTTTTCTTCTCTGGCTGATCTCTCTCCCGCTGATTTTCAGCGGCTTGATTGTGGCATATGGTTTTATCCTCTTGTTGGGGCGGGCAGGCTTTATCACCCTGTCCCTGGCATCGCTGGGCGTAGACCCGGCATGGTTTGGCCGCTTTGTGTATACCCCACAGGGATTGGTGTTGGTGTATGCCTACTTCTTGGTACCCCGCGTGGTGTTACTGATGCTGCCGGTGGTTCAAGGGCTTGACCGCCGCCAACTGGTGATGGCCGAAAGCTTCGGTGCCTCTCGGTGGCAGCAAATTCGTGACGTGTACCTACCGCCGTTACTGCCTGCGTTGATCTCCTCTTGGAGCCTTTGTGCTGCAGTGGCTTTTGGCGCCTATGGTACGGCCCTGGCGCTTACCGGTTCACAGATCAACCTGCTGCCGCTCCTGCTTTACAGCAATATTTCCGACGCAGGGTCTGATATGGCTTCTGTTGCTCTTCTTGCGCTGCTAATGATGTGTTGCTGCTTGTTGCTAACCCTTCCCGGCGAATGGATTCGTCGACGTTCTCAGCATCGATAGCGCTTGCGGGGCAACGAATTTGCCCCGCTCTATATTCGATGAGCGCTAGTATTTGATGCTAGGCTACAGTGCCCTGCATTCAGATATCCGCCATGACCCAAACACCCGCCCAAACACTCTCCGTCAGCCAACTCAACCAGCGCGCCAAGCAGACCCTTGAGCGCGATGTGGGCGAGGTGTGGGTAGAGGGCGAGCTCTCTAACGTTTCTCGCCCCGCTTCCGGGCATGTTTATTTCACGTTGAAGGATGACCGGGCGCAGATCCGCTGCGCGCTGTTTCGTCAGCGGGCACGGTTTGTTTCGGCGCCGATGCGCGACGGTGATCAGGTCAAGCTGCGCGGGCGGGTGTCGCTGTTCGAGCCCCGCGGCGACTACCAACTAATTGCCGATGCTGTGCAGGCGGCGGGCCTGGGAGAACTGCTGGCAGCCTTTGAGCGTTTGAAAGCGCAGCTAGAGGGCGAAGGTGTGTTTGCCAACGCCCGGCCGCTGCCCTTCCCGCCCCGCAAGCTGCTGATTTTGAGCTCCGCCACCGGGGCGGCCATTCGCGATGTGTTGGCGGTGCTGGAAGCACGCTGGCCACTGGCGGACGTGACGTTGATTCCGGTGCCCGTTCAAGGTGCCGAAGCCGCCCCAGCGATGATCTCGGCGCTGGCATTGCTTAACCGTCAGGCGCGGCTAGACCCTGAGCGGGACGTGATTCTGATCACTCGTGGTGGCGGTAGCCTGGAAGACCTCTGGGCATTCAATAACGAACACTTGGCGCGGGCGATTTTTCACTCCCGGCTACCGGTGATGTCGGCGGTAGGCCACGAGGTGGATATCACCCTGGCGGATTTTGCCGCAGACATGCGCGCGCCCACCCCATCGGCCGCCGCCGGACGCTTGGTTCCCGACCAACACACCCTTAAGCGCCAGCTTGAACATCAACACAGCCGTTTGCAGAGGGCGATGCAGGCCCGCCTGGAGCGCGACAGCCAGCGGCTGGATACCCTGCGCGCCAAGCTGCGCCACCCCGGCGAGCAGCTCAACCGTCAGCGCCAGCACTTAACCGCCCTTGATCAGCGCTTGAATCGCGCCATGCAGTTAACGCTCGGCCAGCAGAAAGCCCAGGTGACACAGCTGAGCAGGCGCTTAGCCAGCCAGGATATGGCGCGGTTGCACCGTGCAGAAAGCGAGCGTGTGAGCCAGTTACAGCGCCGTTTGGGGAGTGCGATGCAGCGCCAGTTGGAGAGCCGACAGGCACGCTTGAAAGCCGCCGCACGGGAGTTAAACGCGGTCAGTCCGCTAGCGGTGCTGGGGCGTGGCTATGCAATTGCCCAGGATGAGCAGGGCCAGGTCATTCGCCGCGCGAAAGATACCCAGCCCGGCCAGAAGCTGAAACTGAAGCTTGGCGAAGGCAGGCTAAGCGTGGAAGTTAAGCGGCGTCTAAAGTCCGGGGGTTAAAGACCGGGGGTTAAAGTCCTAAGTTAAATGGCCGATATCTTCTAACAATGAGGAGAGGATACCGCCATGAAGATTGGATTTTCGTCATTTACACTAATTAATCAGCGCCAAGATAAGCCGCAGTTTTTAACGCCTACCCGCGTCGCCCCCCAAAAGAGCGAGCCTGCTGAAGACGACCCGTTCACAAAGCGGCTTAAAAAGCAGCAGGAAGCCTTGGAGAGCTTGGCGTCGCTGCCTACTCCAAAGGAAGCCTCCCAGCAGCAGGCCACCGATAAAGTGGGCTTCCTGCGCCAGCGGATTGAAATGCTGAAAGCCATGATGGCCTTCGCCTCTCCTGAACAGCTTAAAAACATGGCCAAGGAGCTCAAGAGCATCGCCCGTGAGCTTGCCGGTGCGGCTAAGCTGTTGAACAACCAAGGTGGCGGTGGTGCAGGCATGACCGCTATCCCGTCCGTGGTTGCAACGCCAGCAGTTCCCACGACAGCAGCTCAACCGGCCGTGGCTCAAACCAGCGGGGCCGAATCAGCCGGGGCCCAGGCAGGTGGCGATGAGAGCGCTCAGGCAACGGTTTCCAGTGACGCGCAGCAAGCCGAAGCCAGTGCGCAAACAGCCGAAGATGATGCTGAAAAGGCTGCTGAGCAAGAGGCCGAGAAGGCAGCGGGCGAGCCTGAAAGCGATGAATCCACCGAGCTCGGCGTATTACCAAGCCTACCTAACCTCATTCAGAATGAAGACAACCGCTCGAAATCCAATGGCCCCAGCGCTAGTGAACACGCACTACGCGGCGTACTGACTGACGCCCAAAAAGCGCTGCGCGAAGCAGTTAACGAACTTAAGGTTCGGCTGAATGAAGAAGATAAAGAAGCTCGTCGTGAGCTAAAGAAAGCTGAAGAAGCCATGGAAAAGACTGATCGAGCGGTGGCAGCATCCACTTCTGAGGCCCTCTACTCCTCATTGGGGCAGTTACTGCCTACCTCGCTAGGTGACGTTTCCGTATCAACGTCCTCTATCAACATAGAGGTTTAGCGCTAATAGAAAAGGCGCTACCGGAAGTAGCGCCTTTGTTGTTTTGCGTTGGCCTAAACAATTCTGCATAGAAACAGTGTTGCATAGATTATTTCTTGGTATCCCTGCCTGACTTTTTATCGTCATCGGACTCCGGGTTTACATGATGAGTATCCGGCATCGGATTGGCCTCATCATGGTGGTCATCCTTCTCTTTAGGGGCTTTCTGGTCTTTATCGGGAACTTGAGTCATCGCTTCTTCCTTACCTTCATGGGTGAGCGAAAGAGTGGGAGGCGTTCGTGGTGCCTCCTATCCCTGGCTGACTTAACTGTAGCCCTTCCCCTTCAACTTGCAATTCACCCTCATAAGCACTCACGACATAACTGCAATTAAACAATATTTAAAACAAACACTTAAAACAAGTAAATAGCTTTATAGCAGCTACATTAGCAATATTGATAGCATCAATAACCTGCCACTATCATTTCTCTGCATGACCAACCGTTTTATTGCTCAGCGTTCGCTTACTGGTTTGCCGTTGTTACTACCTTGGTCTACGTTTACAGCGTGAAGGCACTTGAGGATACGAGGGCCTGAACAGTGGTTAGTAAGTGATGTTTTACGATAACTAACCGTATGTGCAAACCAAATTGTGCCAACAATGGAGTGACCGCACATGAGTGATCAACACCAACCACCCCAGCATCAGGATAAACAGCCTGGTGATGAATACGCCATGCGCCCGGAGCCCGAATACATCCGTGAAAGCTACCGGGGCGCCGATAAGTTACTGGACAAGGTCGCGATTATTACCGGTGGCGACAGCGGCATAGGGCGTTCAGTCGCCGTTCACTATGCCCGCGAAGGTGCCGACAGCGTGATCGTGCATCTTAAAGAAACCAAAGATGCAGAAGAGACCAAGCGGCTGGTGGAAGCCGAAGGTCGTCGCTGCTTGGTTTTGAAAGGCGATGTGGCAGCGCCAGCGTTTTGCCGCGAGATCGTCAAGCGCACCCTCGACCACTTCGGCAAGATCAATATCGTCATCAACAACGCCGCAGAGCAGTACGACTGGGACGACATTACCGAGATCCCCGATGATCAACTGCTGCGCACCTTCCAGACCAATATCTTCAGCCACTTCTATCTGAGCAAATCTGCCCTGCCGCACCTCAGCGAAGGCGACACCATTATCGCCACCTCATCGATCAATGCCTTTAAGGGCAACGATACGCTGATCGATTACACCGCCACCAAGGGCGCTATTCAGGGGCTGGTGCGTTCGTTGGCGATGTCGCTGATGGATCGTGGCATTCGCGTGAACGCCGTAGCACCAGGGCCGGTATGGACCCCGCTGATTCCCGCCAGCTTTGAAGATGAGAAGGTAGCGTCATTCGGCGGCCAAGTGCCCATGAAACGCGCCGGGCAGCCCAGCGAAATGGGCCCTGCCTATGTCTATTTGGCCAGCGAGGAGTCTTCCTACATGAGTGGCCAGACCATGCACCTGAATGGCGGGGTTATCTTAAATACCTAAGCGTTTCTTATATAAGATATAGCGCGCATTCCCAGGGTGGCTTTGAGCCACCCTTTTGTTGGAACACTGTGCATAAAATCACTGCAACGCCAAAATATTCCCGCTCGGGAATATTTCCTTCCAGAAAGCCTCTCTAATCACTAAAAATTACCGATCGGGAATAATCATAGCGTTTTGATCACTAATATGGTCTATCATTACCGTACGGTAATTTTATCGGACAGTCGCTATGACCTCCCAGATAGAGAGCGCAAAACGTATTCGCAACAGTGAAGAGCTGGGCAAGCTAGTTCAACAAACCCGGCGTGATCAATCATTGCTGCAAAGTGATATTGCCGGGCTTGCGGGTACAGGCAACCGCTTTATCGTCGATCTTGAGCGCGGCAAGCCAACCCTGCAGCTACAAAAAGTACTCGATGTTTTGGATCTAATGGGACTGGAAGTGATTATACAGCGCAAAGGGAATCACCATGGCCGCCCATAGCGAAGCGCTTGCCTGTTGCATGAATGACAAAACGCTGGTCGGCTTAAGTAATGATCTACCCAGATCAAAATGACTGACTGGCCTCGCTTCTCACTGCCGCCTGGGGATAGCCGTCGCATACGTATTGAGATGCGAGAGGTGTTCATCCGCTTGCTGCAAAGCGTCTAGCGTCTTAGGCCTATCGAATTCCGCCAATAAACTGCACAGCACTTCGGAGACGGCTAATGTCGGGGTTAGCGTGTGAAAAAAGCTATCGGTTTCCGTGGGGCATAGAATCGTCTGCGCTGACATCCCCACCAGCGGCGACACTTCACTATCGGTGATAGAAACAATGCCTACCCCCTTATCTTTTGCCAGTTGGGCCAGTTCCAGCGTCCCTGTTGCATAAGGTTTGATGGAGATAACGAGCAATACATCCTCAGATGTGGCACGAATTAGCCCATCTCCGCCGGTACCCCCAGGCCCATCCAGATGCACCGAGCGCTCGCCCAGTAGGGTCATCACGTAATGGAAATGCCAGGCAACGGCATGGCAGGAACGTAAACCCAGCACGTATACCTTTCTCGCTGATCTCAGCCTAGTGGCGGTGGCTTCCAGCTGCCGTAGTGAATCGGGTTCGCAGAGCTTAGCAAGCTGGGCACTCAGCCCTTGAAGCATATGCGAAGCGGTATCGCTGACTCCCCTTTCACTGCTGCCTTCATCTACCCGCTGGCGAACCTTGGCCGCAAAGCCATCGCCCCCCTGACGTAACACCGCTGCATACTGCGCCCGAAGTTCATCGTAGCCTGGCAACCCCAAGAATTTGGCAAGCCGTGTCATGGTGGCGGGTTGCACACCCGCTAGGCGCGCTACCTCTCGCATGGACACCAGCGCCACTTCCTCCGGATGCTCAAGCACGTAGCGAGCGGCCTGTTGCAGCTGCGCAGACATGGCATCGTACTGGGCAATAATCTGCTCTCTCAGCGAATCGCTCGGCTGCATAGTAGTTGGCTCTGTGAAGAAATAGTCGGTTGGCTCTGTGAATATATGATCTACATGTTTCACATTATATTTAAATGATTTATTTGTTGCAAACATCTTTGTGAGTGTGCCAATCTCATTGTCATATGAATTACTCACCGTTTGATAATGAGGGAAAGAGGCTATGACGCGTATTCTTCACCGCGGTATCGGCGGGAAACTGCCTCATGCTGCGTCGGCACAAGGCGTCTATATCACGGACACCACGGGGCGCCGCTATCTGGATGGCTCGGGAGGCGCTGCGGTCACCAGCGTAGGACACGCCCACCCGGAAGTGCTGGCCGCCATGCGCTCACAGATCGATAGCCTCTGTTACGCCCACACCTCATTTTTCACTACCGATGCCGCCGAAGCACTTGCCGAAAAGCTCGTGGATTTAGCCCCCGCAGGGCTGGATTACGTCTACTTGGTGTCGGGTGGGTCAGAAGCCGTCGAAGCGGCGCTGAAAATGGCCCGGCAGTACTTTGTAGAGATTAATCAGCCCCAGCGACGGCATATCATTGCCAGACGCCAGAGCTACCACGGCAATACCATCGGCGCGTTGGCAACCGGTGGCAATGCCATGCGGCGCCAGCAGTTTCAGCCCATTTTGCCAGAAACACACCATGTATCGCCCTGCTATGCGTATCGCGACAAGGGCACCGACGAGACGCCCGAGGCCTACGCTGCACGGCTTGCCGAGGAGCTTGAGGCAAAGATTCTGGAACTTGGCCCTGAAGAAGTCATGGCCTTCGTTGCCGAACCCGTCGTCGGTGCCACCTTAGGGGCGGTCGCCTCTGAGGCGGATTACTTCAAACGCGTGCGTGCCATTTGCGATAAATACGGCGTACTGCTGATCCTCGATGAAGTAATGTGCGGCATGGGAAGAACCGGCACAGTCTTCGCCTGCGAACAAGATGGGGTAGTCCCGGATATCGTCACGATCGCCAAAGGTTTGGGCGGCGGCTACCAGCCTATCGGCGCGGTGATGCTATCGGCCAACATCTACGCCAGTTTCGCCAATGGGTCTGGGCTGTTTCAGCATGGTCATACCTATCTTGGCCACCCTGTGGCCGCCGCGGCCGCTAACAAAGTGGTTGAGATCATTGCACGGCCAGAGACGCTGGCGAACGTCAATGCCATGGGCACGAGGTTACAGAGCGGCCTTGAAGCGGCGCTCGGCGCATCCCCCCATGTGGGCGATATTCGCGGCAGGGGCTTGTTTCGCGGTATCGAGATTGTCGCGGACAGGGAAAACAAAACACCTTTCGATCCGGCTAGAAAGATTTACGCCAAGATCAAGCGACAGGCCATGGCGCGTGGCCTGATCAGCTACCCGATGGGCGGCACTATTGATGGCATTAACGGTGATCATATCTTGCTGGCTCCGCCCTATATCATTGCGCCTGACGAAGTAGACCTGATCATTGAGCGTATTGCCGAGGCCATAACCGCCGCCATCGCAGAGTGATGACACAATCAATAACATCTGAAAGGAGACCCACCCATGCCCTCTTCTCCCTGCCCGCCTATTTCCGATGCCGACTGGCCTGAGGAGATCCCTGATTTACGCGAGGGCTTTGCTGGCGCACTCAACGTTTATCGCACCATGGCCCATCACCCGGCCTTGCTTAGAGCGTGGGCGCCCTTGCGCCAACACGTTGTTAAGGAGAATGCGTTAGGCCCGGAACTGACCGAAGTGGTGATTTTACGCGCGGGTTTACGTATGGGCTCAGCCTACGAGTGGGCCCATCATGTTAGTCGTGCACTTGCCCTGGGATTCTCCGAACACCGGATCACGGCTATTCGCGGTACTCCCGAAGGTGTTGACGGTCTTATCGTCAATGCCGTGGATGCGTTATTCGATGAGCGCATGCTGGCCAAGGAGCAGGAAGCAGAACTTGCCGAGGCGATCGGACGCAAAGCAGTGATCGACCTGATCGCCATGGTGGGTTTCTATTCGGTACTGGGCTATCTACTCAAAACCTACGACACACCGATTGACGACACTATTCAACAAGAAGCGCAAAAGCAGCCGGAGCTGTTTTCGCTAATGCCACGTTCAACCAGGGCTGCTAATTAGCCACCCAATTTTCAATAAGCGAATTACGCTAATTGCTTAACCAACACCTTCGATTTACGGGCGTGATTGTAGGTTTCGCGTTTCAGCGGCGGGAGGTCTTCCAGGCTGGCGGCGCGGAAGCCGTGTTCCACAAACCAGTGGGCGGTGTGGGTGGTCAGCACGAACACTTCAGTTAAGCCGCGCTGGCGGGCGCGGCGCTCCATGGCTTCCACCAGGCGCTCTCCCCGCTCGCCACCGCGGTAGCTGTCGTGCACCGCCACGCAGGCGAGTTCGGCAATGGTGGTATCCGTAAATACATGCAGCGCAGCGCAGCCGATCACCATACCGTCACGCTCGATCACCATGTAGTCATCGATTTCGTGCTCCAGGCGTTCACGGGAGCGCGCTACCAGCATGCCCCGGCGCTCTAGCGGTTCCAGAAGTTCCAGCAGACCCGCTACATCGTTGAGCGTTGCTGGACGCAGCTGTTCGTAGCGGTGCTGGGTAATCATGGTGCCCACGCCGTCCCGGGTGAACAGCTCACCCAACAGGGCGTCATGGTTGCGCCAGGAGAGCAAGTGCGTGCGCGCCACGCCTTCCCGTGCGGCGGTGCAGGCGGCCTGTAAGTGGCGGGCTAGCTCGCTGCCTGGCACTGCGGCGCTTAAACGCGGCTCGGCCTCCGCTGGCGAAAGCTGGCGCAGCAGCGCGCCCTGCTCATCTTCCAAGCCTTCGGATTCCCCCAGCAAGATCAGCTTATCGGCTTTCAGCGCCACGGCGGCGTGTTGAGCGACTTCAGAGGCGTCTAAATCAAAAACTTCACCGGTACTGGAGAACCCTAGCGGCGGCAGCAGCACCAGCGAGCCTTTTTCCAGCAGGCCTTCAATGGCGCTGGCACGCACCCGACGCACTTCGCCGCTGTGGTCGAAATCCACCCCTTCGCGCACGCCTAATGGCTTGGCGGTCACTAGGTTGCCGGAGATCACGCTCAGTTCCACACCGTGCAGCGGCGTGCTGGGCAGGCCAAGGGAGAGCCGTGCTTCAAGCCATAGCCGCTGGTGGGCAGCTACCTGCTCAACGTGAGCCATCACCGCGCGATCCGCGACCCAGCGGCCATCGATGCGCGTGGGCTCTACGCCAGCGGCAGTCAACGCTTCATGCACCTGGGGGCGAATGCCGAACACGACAACCAAACGCACGCCCAGGGTATGCAGCAGCGCCAAATCCTGAATCAGTTGCTCCCCTCGGCCAGACGCCATGGCTTCGCCTTCAATTAAGATGACAAAGGTTCGCCCCCGGTGGGCATTGATGTAGGGGGAAGCGTTACGAAACCAATCAACAAAAGGGAAGCGCGTATCCAAGGGCCGCTCTCCGGCAGCAGGTGAAAGAAACAATCTCAAAAACAATTTCAAAAACAATCTCCAGTTACTTTACCAGAGCACGAAAAACAGCGGCACCTTCAAATGCAAATCTGCTCGATCTAATGCAGATAAACATGAAGATGCCGCTGTGATCTTATCGCTCAGATGCTTCTAAAGCCTTTCGAGCCTTGGCGTACTACGTTTACAAGTGCTGTTTATTATTCGTTAGCCGAACATACCCTTGAACATAAAGAAGAACAGAATCGCCAGGCCAGCGCCTGCTGGTAGCGTGATCAGCCATGACATGGCAATCGTGCCGATGACCCGCAGGTTCAATGCCGCCATGCCGCGTGCCAGCCCCACCCCAAGAATCGCGCCGACCAGGGTGTGGGTGGTGGAAATCGGCAGGCCAGTGCCCGAGGCCAGCACCACCGTCGTGGCTGCCGCCAGGGTAGCGGCAAAGCCACGGCTGGGGGTCAGTTCCGTAATCCCGGTACCCACGGTAGCGATGACCTTATGGCCGTAGGTGACCAAGCCCACTACGATACCAGCTCCACCCAATACGAGTACCCACCAGGGCACCAGTGCGGAACCACCAATTTCACCGCCGGTTTGCACCACGCTGATGACTGCCGCCAGTGGGCCAACCGCATTCGCCACATCGTTGGAGCCGTGGGCAAAGGCCATGGCGCAGGCGGTGAAGATCATCAGCACGCCGAACACACGCTCAACATTGGCATAGCCGAAGTGGTCGTTGGTATTGTGCTCGAACTTGATACGCCGCTGCATGATCAGGCCAATACCCATGATCACCAGGCCCAGCAGGATCGACAACAACAGGCTCTGATTGAAGGTTAGATCCAACCCCACATGAGATAACCCTTTGGTCAGCGTGACCATCGAAACGATGAAGCCCACCAGAAACACATAACCGGGTACGTAGCGTTTGGCGGCCGTGAACGGGTTGGCGTCCTCGAAAATCAGGTGGTGTACCGATTTAAACAGCACGAAACCGATGGTACCTGCCAACAAGGGGGAGACCACCCAACTGGCGGCAATCTTGCCTACCGCACCCCAGTCCACCGTGGCAGGGCCTAGCCCTGCAACCGCAAAGCCTACGATCGCGCCGACAATCGAGTGCGTCGTGGAAACCGGCCAGCCTTTCATGGAGGCCACCAGCAGCCATGTCCCCGCCGCCAGCAGGGCTGCCAGCATGCCGTAGACCAGCAATTGTGGGTCGTCCTGTAGCAGTTCGGGGTCGATAATACCTTTACGGATCGTATTGGTAACTTCGCCACCGGCTAGCCAGGCACCCAGGAATTCAAAAATGACCGCAATCAGGATAGCCTGTTTGATGGTGATCGCTTTCGACCCCACCGAGGTTCCCATGGCATTGGCCACGTCGTTGGCGCCAACGCCCCAGGCCATGAAAAAGCCAAACAAACAGGCCAGGATGATAAAGATTTCACCGTGCTGGGCAATAATCAGCATGAAAGTCCCCTTAGCGGGCAGTCAGGATCTGCAGACGGCTACCCACGCGCTCGGCGCGGTCGGATAGTTCGCCAACCCATTCAATGATCTTGTAGAGAAAGATCACGTCCACTGGTGGTAGCTGGCTCTCAAGCTTGAACAGCTGGCGGCGAATGGTGATCTGTTGGTCGTCGGCTTGGTGTTCGAGAGTGTGCAGCTCACGGATCATCTTCTGCATCACATCCGAGACATTTTTGCCAAAGCCGGACTCGAGCAGATCCTTGAGCTCTTCTAGCGCTTGACGCGCTTGCGCCACGCAGGCAACGCTGGTTCGAATGTAGTCGCGCATCGGCGCGGCCAGCTCATCCGGCACGCGCATTTTACGCCCCAGCATAATGCCGGTAATGTCACGCACCTTGTTGGCGATCTTGTCCTGCACGCTGATCAGATCAAGCAGATCGGAGCGCGACACCGGAAGAAACATGGTGTTGGGCAGGTTCAACCGTAGTTCTGTTTTCAGCGTATCGGCGTCATGCTCTAGGCGGGTGACGTTTTCGCGCAGCTCAGCCGCTTTGTCCCAGTCATCAACCAGGGTTGCTTCAAAAAACGGCAACAGCTGATCGGCACACTCATTCGTCTTGACGATATGGGCCAATAACGGCTGGAATGGCGAGCGGCCAAACATCGAAGAAAAAGGATTGGAGGTAACCATAATGCCTTTTAGCCTGTTTTCGGGGAGCCTGGAAATGGCGGCGCCAGTATAAAGAGTGCGCCTGCCGCCGTCATGAAAAGTTCACAAATGTAATCAAATATTCATTTAAATGTCACGATAACGAGGTGGCTAGCGTCATGAAAAGCCCAAACCCCATGGAAGTGGAACTTAAACTGGCCCTTGCCCCGACAGGGCCTGCGGCGCTGACTCAACACCCGTATCTCGCTTCACACGCCGTGCGTAAACAAACGTTGACCAATACCTACTTTGATACCCCTCAGGGTGATCTGGCGAAAGCACATATTGCGCTGCGACTTCGCCAGGTAGACGGCCAGGTGCTGCAAACGGTGAAAACCGCTGGCCAAGGTGGTGGCGGGCTTTCCCAGCGCGAAGAGTGGGAGTGGCAAGTGGCTGGTCCGCAGTTGGATCTCGCTTCAATTGCCAAACTCCCCCCTTTTCAAGGCGAACTTAGCGGTGTGCTAGATGCCCTCGCTCCCCAACTCAGCACCGATTTCACACGGCGTAGCTGGCAGCTAAAAGAGGGCGGACAAGGTCAGGAGAGTCATGTCGAGCTGGTATTGGATGAAGGCGAAATTATTAGCGGTGACTACCGCACGCCGATTCGCGAAGCAGAGCTCGAATTAAAAGGCGGCGAGCCTGAAGCTCTGTGGGCGCTGGCATTGACCCTTGCTGAACAGGTACCCCTGCGACCCTCGGACAGTAGCAAGGCGGCCCGTGGCAATGCGCTTAGTAGCCAACACTGGCCGCTCCCCGAAGCGCACTCCCCGGCAGAGTGGCTGCACCGTGCCACGCTGGCGCTGGACGCCTACCACGACAGCCAACAAGCCAGCTTTTTAAACGATGCCCAGCAGGCGCTGGCCACTCTCGCCGAACATCCCGAACTGGATGCCACCGCACGCGCTTATGCCCAGGCGCTGCCTGGCGCGCTCGATGCGGACGGCCAGCCCAATGCAGCCTACGGTAAAGCGGCGTTAGCGCTCGCCCATCGCTTGGCGTACCAAACCGCGCTACGCTAGGTCCTAGCGCACTTTTCAGGACGGCATTGAGGTCCACTTCAGGATGATGCAATGAATTTAAACTTAACCCCCGGCGCGGAAGGCCTACGCACCCGCCTGTTTCATATCATATTTGAGTCTGACACGCCGGGAGCCAAAGCGTTTGATATCGCCTTGATTGTGGCGATTCTACTCAGCGTTGCGGTCATTATGCTGGGCAGTATCGAGACTTATGCCGAGCGGTACGGTGAGCTATTCTTCTATCTTGAGTGGGTCTTCACGCTATTGTTCAGCATTGAGCTGATCTTGCGCATTTACTGCCTGGAAAAGCCGACGCTCTATTTAAGAAGCTTTTACGGGATCGTCGACTTGATTGCCGTGTTGCCCCCATGGCTAGTGCTTTTGGTACCAGGCGCCCATGGATTGGTGATCGTTCGTCTGCTGCGAGTACTGCGCATTTTTCGTATTCTGCGCCTGATGGAGTTTGTCGGCGAGGCGCGTCTTTTAATGGATGCCCTTAAACGCAGCATGCGCCAGATATTGCTGTTTTTTAGCGCCATATTAATGGTGATTACCCTGTTCGCGGCGCTGATGTACACCATCGAATCCTCTGAGGCGGGCTTCACCAGTATTCCGATGTCGATGTACTGGGCCATTGTCAGCATGACCACCGTCGGCTATGGCGACATCGTCCCCGCTACTGCGCTGGGTAAATCGATTACGGTGGTACTCATGCTGCTCGGCTACTCGATCATTGCCGTGCCCACCGGGGTGTTTTCCGCTCAGGTGATTCGCTCGATCCGTGAAGAGCGTTACTCCGAAGAAGCCTGCCCCGGCTGCGGTCACGAACGCCATGAAAAACGCGCCCGCTACTGCCTACGCTGCGGCACCTGGCTGGATGAAGACAGCGAAGACCCGCGCAAGAAGGATGACGACAAAACAGATGACGCTCAAGAAAATCGCCACGAGAGTGACGAAGACAAGAACTAAGACAAAAACGCGCCCCAAGACAGCTAAGCTAAATCGTCAAACAAAATAGCCAAATCTGGGGCGCGCAGCGTTTATTTAATGCGGTATGGAGTGGTTATCTAACCGATCACTCCACTTCGTGCGGGGCTTCCCAGGCGTCTAACTCAGCCTCGCTCCAGGCACCGTAAGTAGCGTTGGGGAACACGATCCAATCGTTGCCAAAACGCTCGGCATTCTCTTCAACAAGCGCATGCTGCTGGTCAAGGTCGGCGCCCGCGAAGTCACCCGCGAAATCGTGAAGGGAATCCCCCAGCTGCATCACCAGAGTGTGGTTATCCACCACTTCCGCGCGACGTTCTGCCTTGGCAGGCCCCAGCAACATCACGCTCTGTTCAGAGACTTGGGGTAGCTCTAGCGCTTCCAAGGTGGCGATAGTGTCGGCCTCGTTCTCCTGGTAGCGATCAGAGACGTAAAAAATGGCCACGCCCTGCTCATCCGCGTAATCCAGGAACGCTTTGGCACCCGGCATCAAACGCGGCTCGCCTTCACGCTCCCAATGCTTCCATGTGTCCCAAGTGGTGTAGTCGTGGCATGCCTGCATGTCGCGAACCAACAGAGCGCTATTATCCAGCACCGTTTCATCCAGGTCGGTAATGATCGCCAAGTCGTCGCTACCACCATGCGCCTCAATCTGATCCTCAAGCCGGTAGGTGGCGAGGGCAAAACCCTGACGCTGCAGAGCAGCGGCTTCAGCAGACTGCTGTTGATAGCGCAGGCCCATTGCATAAGCTTCCTGGGCACATATTTCTGCGTCATCACTATTTGCATGGCTGGTCAGCGGTAAAGCGGTGAGGCTGGCTAGAGCAGCAAGGGTGCAGAGGCGAGAAGGGAATGGCTTCGTCATTGAATGATCTCCTGGGCTAGGCGATCTCAAAAAGACGAGGCGATTCCTCGCCTTAAAGGATCACAATTTATTATCGAAAAGAACCGTTAGGATCATATTTTATTTTCATTGAACATTCAAATAATGAAAAATAGACAAACTCCCTGCTCATTAAAGCTAAAAGCAGGGATTTGCTCTGAAAAGTGTTTTTAGACGACGAAAGGAGAAATATCGCCGCGCCCTTCACGGATGATTTTCGGCGGCAGTTCGCGCAGGTCGATGACGCTGGTGGGGTCTAAATGGCAGGCGCCGCCGTCGATAATGGCATCCAGGTGGGCGCCAAAACGCTCGCGGATCTCTTCCGGGTCGTTCATGGGCAGGTCATCGCCCACCGGAATCAACGTTACGCTCATCAACGGCTCGCCTAATGCGGCCAGTAACGCGTGGGTAATGCGGTGATCCGGTACGCGCACGCCAATGGAGCGCCGCTTGGGATGCAGTAGCAGGCGCGGCACTTCTGAAGTGGCATCCAGAATATAAGTATAAGGGCCTGGGGTATGGGCTTTCAGCAACCGAAATACATCGTTATCCACCTTGGCGTAGGTGCCAATTTCCGAGAGATCGGAGCACACCAGGGTGAAGTTGTGTTTATCGTCCAGTGAACGTAGCCATTTTATCTTCTCAATGGCTTTCTTCTCACCCAGATGGCAGCCAAGCGCATAGCCCGAATCAGTGGGGTAAGCAACCACACCGCCTTTACGAATGATCTCAATCGACTGATCGATGAGGCGTTTCTGAGGGTTTTCCGGGTGAATCTGAAAATATTGGCTCATTGGTAACTCCTGTCCGTAGGCCCTGCCTATACAGCATAGCCGACTTGGCTTTTAACTGACCGGGCTTTGCAATGACCCGGCTGTGATTTAACCGACCGCCAGCAGGCCGGGTGACGCATCGCGCAGGTGCAGCAGCCGGGGATGCTGCCATATGGGGGGCGCCGCAGTGCGCGGCACTAGGCTCATGCTGCCGGGGGCCGCATGACTGCCAGGGAAGTGAAAATCGCTGCCCATAGAAGCGTAAAGGTCGCGCTCCACTAGCTGACGCGCCAGGTCGCGGGTGCTATCCGGGTTCTGCTGGCCGCTGACCAGTTCAACCGCTTGGCCGCCCGCCGCTTGGAAGGTATCCATCAACAGGCCTCGCTTGCGCCGGGTTAAGCCGTGGCGCAGTGGATGGGCAATCACGGCCACACCGCCGGAATCGACAATCCAGCTCACGGCTTCGCTGATTTCCGGCCAGTGGGCTTTAACATCGCCCTTTTTGCCGCTGCCCAGATAGCGCTTGAAGGCGCTGGCCCAGTCGGGCACCACGCCTTCCGCTACCAGCGCGCGGGCAAAGTCCGGGCGGCCTAGCGGGCGGTCACTGCCAGCGTGCAGGCGCGCTTTTTCCAGCGCGTTGGATAAACCGACTTTTTCCAGCCTTTCGGCGATCACTGCTGCACGCTGTATCCGAGCTTCACGCTGCTGAATCAGGCCTTCCACCATTGCCCCCTGCAAGCCACCGGGCATCAGCGCCACCACATGGATATTGACGCCCTGCCAGCGTGTGGATAACTCACAGCCGGGGATAAGACACAGCCCTGCTTGCTCCGCCGCGCGGCCCGCTTCTTCAATGCCGTCCATGGTATCGTGATCGGTGAGCGACATGTGCGTCAGCCCGCGTTCGGCACACAGGGTTACCAGCTCGGTGGGCGTTAACGCGCCATCGGAAGCGGTTGAGTGCATGTGCAAATCAACTGGGTAGCGCTGATCGGCATCAAAGGTATAGGGAAGTCGAGGCATAAGCATGACGCCGTGTGGCCAGTTTGTCAGAATGCGCTTTTCAGCTGTGAATGAACCCTTCGCAATGGGTAAGATATGGTGCGCGCTTATGCCAGTGCGGTCAATTAACGGTCACTTTGCATCCTCGTCTTATCAAGGAGTTATACCCAAATGCTGTATGCCATTATGAGTGAAGATGTACCCAATAGCTTAGAGCGCCGCTTAGCGGCCCGGCCAGACCACTTGGCACGCCTGGAAGCGCTGCGCGATGAAGGCCGCCTGGTACTGGCTGGCCCTCACCCTGCCATCGACGCTGAAAATCCTGGCGATGCAGGCTTTTCCGGCAGCTTGGTGGTAGCGGAATTCGACAGCCTGGAAGACGCCAAGGCGTGGGCCGACGCTGACCCATACATTATTGCAGGGGTGTATGCCAAGGTAATTGTTAAGCCGTTCAAGAAAGTTATGCCTTGACGCCAATAGGCAAGTATGGAGGGTTCGTCGGCTTTTTCACAGAGCCTGTGGAAAACTCTGTGCAAACCCGGCGGACGCTTTGCGCTAAGCCAGAGATAACGCCAGCGCTAACAAATTGATCATTTTTTAACCACCTGTTCATCAATACGGATACCTGCGTGACCCAACGTTCAAACGCTTTGCCACCGCTTGCGGCATTAACGACGCCAACCCTTACCTGGAACGAGGGAGCCCCCCACGCAACAGCGTTTGATGACATCTATTTCACCCGTGGCGATGGGCGCGCAGAGACCGAACATGTCTTTCTGGGTGCCAATCACCTCCCCGAACGCTTTGCCGCCTGGGAAGCCGCGCGGCCCTTTGTGATTGGCGAAACCGGCTTTGGCACCGGGCTCAATATGCTCTGCGCCTGGGCCTGTTTTGAACAACATGCCCCTTCTTCTGCACGACTGCACCTGTTATCCACAGAGAAGTTTCCCCTTGAGCTAGCTGCCCTTGAACAAGCATTAGCTAGCTGGCCCTCGCTGGCGACTTATACACAGGCGCTCTGTGCCCAGTGGCCCGCCGCGGTTAGCGGTATTCACCGCCTGCACTTAACCGATCGCGTCACCCTTGATCTGCATTTCGGCGATACCACTGAGCGCCTGGAGCAGTTGGATGGTCAGGTCGACGCCTGGTTTTTAGACGGCTTTGCGCCGTCTAAAAACCCCGATATGTGGCAGCCTGAATTGTTTAACGCCATGGCCGCCCGTTCACGCCCCGGCGCGACTTTCGCCACTTTCACCTGCGCAGGCATCGTTAAGCGGGGCCTGAAAGCGGCGGGCTTTAACTGGAAGAAAGTGCCGGGCTATGGCCGCAAGCGGGAAATGCTAGCGGGCAGTATCGAAGCTCCACCAGCGGATCACCGCCGCCAGGCCACTCCCTGGTTTATCCCACCGCCTGCGACACCGGCCAAGCACGTTGTGATAGTCGGCGCCGGGTTGGCGGGAAGCAGCGTAGCGGCAGCGCTGGCACGGCGGGGCATTAAGGTGACAGTGGTGGAGCGCGAAGCACCCGGTGCGGGCGGTTCGGGTAATCGCCAGGGCGCGCTATATGTAAAGCTTGCCGCCGAGACCAATCACCAAAGCCGGGTTTATCTTGCTGGGCTGTTGTACAGCCAGCGCTGGTTAACGCAGCAAAACTCCCCCCAAAGCTTATGGCAGCCCTGCGGCGTGGTGCAGTTGGCAAGCAGTGATAAAGAGGCACGCCGCCAGCAGCGTTTTATCGAGCAACACCCGCTGCCACCTGAAGTCGTCACGGGCATGGAGAACCCGACGTTAACCGAAACGGCGGCAATCACCGTCAGTGCACCTCACGGGCTTTATTATCCACAGGCGGGGTGGGTAAGGCCTAAGGCGCTGTGTGAGTACTTGCTTAGCCAACCAGGCATTAGCTTGCAGCAAGGCGACGTTAGCTCCCTTACCCAACTAGAAAACGGCTGGCAACTGAACTTGGCCGATGGCAGTACGTTGCGGGCGGATCAGGTGGTGATTGCCAGCGCGCATTTGGCTAACTGCTTTACGCAAACGGCGGAATTACCGCTACAGTCGGTGCGCGGCCAGATTAGCGAGCTAACGCTACCCAATGAGGTAGCGGGCCCTAAACGCGTCGTCTGTGCTGGCGGCTATGTGGCGCCCGCTTTAGAGGGTGTGCTGACCTTCGGGGCTAGCTTTGTACCCAACAATGCGACAACTGATGTGACGGATGACGACCATCAGCGCAATATCGATGAGCTGCGCCAGACGCTGCCCGCGTTGGTAAAGGCGTTGGAACAGGCAGGCATTGAGCTGAGCCCTGAGAACCTTAAGGGCCGTGCCGCCGTGCGTGCAGCAAGCCCCGACAAAACCCCTTACGCTGGGCCGGTGCCGGTGGCAGAAGCATGGCGGGCAGACTATTCGCTGCTGAGCAAAGATGCCACCCGCGTGGCGGAGATACCTGGCAGGCACCATCCAGGCCTGTGGATATCCACCGCCCACGGCTCAAGGGGGCTCGCCAGCGCGCCGCTTTGTGCCGAGGTAATCGCCTCACGAATCTGCGATGAACCAATGCCACTAGAAGCGCCGCTGGTCGATCACTTACACCCAGGGCGGCGGATTATTAGTGCAATTATTCGTGGGCAGACTTAATAGACAAGCTTGAGATTGCCGCGTCGCTGCGCTCCTCGCAACGACATTTTTGGGTGGGCGCCTGGCTACAACACTCTCTTGTCATCGCGAACGAAGCGCGGCGATCTCGGATTTGCCTGCCAATGCCAGCAAAGATTGCTGCGTCGCTGCGCTCCTCGCAACGACATATTGGGTGGGCGCCTGACCACAACATTCTTTTGTCATCGCGAGCGAAGCGCGGCGATCTCGGGTTTACCTGCCAATGCCAGCAAAGATTGCTTCGTCGCTGCGCTCCTCGCAACGACATATTGGGTGGGCGCCTGACCACAACATTCTTTTGTCATCGCGAGCGAAGCGCGGCGATCTCGGGTTTACCTGCCAATGCCAGCAAAGATTGCTTCGTCGTTTCACTCCCCGCAATGACACATTGGCTGGGCGCCTGGCTACAACATTCTTTTGTCATCGCGAGCGAAGCGCGGCGATCTCGGGTTTGCCTGCCAATGCCAGCAAAGATTGCTTCGTCGTTTCACTCCTCGCAATGACACATAGGCGTCATTGCGAACGAAGTGAAGCAATCTGGGGTGGGTGCCCCGACAGGCTGAGATTGCTTCGTCGTTTCACTCTCGCCATGACACATAGGCGTCATTGCGAACGAAGTGAAGCAATCTGGGGTGGGGGCCCCGACAGGCTGAGATTGCTTCGTCGTTTCACTCTCGCCATGACACATTGGCTAGGCGCCTGGCTACAACATTCTTTTGTCATCGCGAGCGAAGCGCGGCGATCTCGGGTTTGCCTGCCAATGCCAGCAAAGATTGCTTCGTCGTTTCACTCCTCGCAATGACACATAGGCGTCATTGCGAACGAAGTGAAGCAATCTGGGGTGGGTGCCCCGACAGGCTGAGATTGCTTCGTCGTTTCACTCTCGCCATGACACATTGGCTAGGCGCCTGGCTACAACATTCTTTTGTCATCGCGAGCGAAGCGCGGCGATCTCGGGTTTGCCTGCCAATGCCAGCAAAGATTGCTTCGTCGTTTCACTCCTCGCAATGACACATAGGCGTCATTGCGAACGAAGTGAAGCAATCTGGGGTGGGTGCCCCGACAGGCTGAGATTGCTTCGTCGTTTCACTCCTCGCAATGACACATAGGCGTCATTGAGAACGAAGTGAAGCAATCTGGGGTGGGTGCCCCACAGGATGAGATTGCCGCGTCGCTGCGCTCCTCGCGACGACATATTGGGAGGCTTTTCGCAAGATGAGGCTAAATATCGCCCTCTTCTTCGTCGTCGGCGACATCGCGCCCAAACGAGCGCCACTGAGCCAGGGTCATCACTTCGGTCATCTCTAGCTCAAGGTCGTGAGCGATAATCAGTTCATTGCGCTCAAGCTGCTTTTTCAGTTCGGCTACCCAGCCGTGCATGCCCTCGCCCGTGGTATCAGTAGTGTCGTAGCCCTGGCGGGTCACAAACGCCTCTAGCAGGGCATTGAGGGTGTCCGGCGGCAGCATTCGGGCGGGTACTTCAATAAAACGGCTCATTAACGCTGCTCCCACTCAGCCAAACGTTCGATAAAGGTGGCTTCGTCCACGACTTCCACGCCCATCTGTTCAGCTTTAGTAAGTTTACTGCCCGCCGCTTCGCCTGCGACCAGGCAGGTAGTCTTCTTCGATACACTACCCGCCACCTTAGCACCCAACGCCTGCAAGCGTGCTTTACCCTCATCCCGGGTCATACTCTCCAGCGAGCCGGTGAGCACCCAGGTCTGGCCTTCCAGCGGAGTAGGGCCTTGGGTGACTTCCGCCTCCTGCCAGGTAATGCCCGCATCAATCAGCGCGGCAATGGTTTCCTGATTGTGCGGTTGGCGGAAGAAAGTATGCACATGGGCGGCCACTATCGGGCCGACATCGTTGACCGCTTCCAGCGCTTCCAACTCAGCGGCTTGAATGGCCTCAAGGGTACCAAAGTGGTTGGCGAGATTGGCCGCCGTCGCCTCGCCTACTTCACGAATACCTAAGGCGTAAATAAACCGCGCCAGCGTAGTCGATTTAGCAGTTTCAAGTGCGTTGACCAAGTTGGTGGCTGATTTCTCGCCCATACGCGGCAGGCTTTGAAGCTGTTCGACAGACAAGTGAAACAGCGCCGCCGGCGTTTCTACCCAGCCCAAATCAACTAACTGCACGATCAACTTTTCGCCCAAGCCGTCAATATCCAGCGCTTTGCGACTGGCGAAATGCTTGAGCGCTTCTTTACGCTGCGCCGCACAGTAAAGGCCCCCCGAACAGCGAGCGACCGCTTCACCTTCAATACGCTCGATATCCGAACCGCACACCGGGCAATGTTCGGGAAAAATGATCTCCCTTGCATCCTCTGGTCGCAGCTCGGTATGCACGCTCACGACTTGAGGAATCACATCACCGGCCCGGCGAATCGACACCGTATCGCCGATCATGACATCCAAGCGTTTGATCTCATCGGCGTTGTGCAGCGTCGCGTTAGACACCGTTACCCCGGCCACGGTGACTGGTTCCAGGCGCGCCACGGGCGTAATCGCCCCGGTTCGGCCGACCTGGAACTCCACATCGTTAAGCGTGGTGACCTCTTCCTGAGCCGGATACTTGAACGCCACCGCCCAGCGCGGCGCGCGGGCAACAAAGCCAAGTTCGCGCTGGTGGCGCAGGTCGTTCACCTTGATCACCACACCGTCGATATCGAAACCTAAATCATCTCGCCTTTCGCCTAACTGGTCACAGTAATCGGCAACGGCCTGAGGGCCTTTGACCACCTTCAATTCTGAACTGGCGCGAAAGCCTAACGTGGACAAACGCTGCATTAGTTCGCTGTGCGCAGTATCCCCTAAGTCTGGCTCCAAGCGCGCAGCCTGATAAGCATGAAACTCTAGCGGGCGTTTTGCCGTGATGCGTGGATCCAACTGGCGCAGGCTGCCTGCCGCCGCGTTGCGGGGGTTGGCAAAGACCTTGCTGCCCTCTTCCCGGGCGCGCTCGTTCAGCGCCTCAAAGCCCGCATGGCGCATAATGACCTCACCCCGTACTTCTAACAGCGCAGGCACGTTTTTACCCATCAGCTTGAGCGGTACCGAGCGCAGCGTGCGCAGATTAGAGGTAATGCCTTCGCCGGTGCGGCCATCGCCGCGGGTCGCACCGCTCACCAACATGCCCTGCTCATAGACTAGCGAGACGGCCGCGCCATCCAACTTTGGCTCGCAGGTAAATTCAAGGTCGTCTGCCGTGCATTCGAGGCGTTCGGCCACCCGTTCAGCAAAGGCGAGGATATCGTCACGGCTAAAGGCGTTATCCAGCGACAGCATGGGGATAGCGTGGGCCACCGATGGAAAGCCATCCGCAGGGGCAGCGCCCACACGCTGAGTGGGTGAATCGGGAGTGACCAACTCCGGATGCTCAGCCTCCAACTGCTGTAAACGCTGAAATTTACGATCATAGTCGGCATCCGTCAGCGTCGGTTCATCCAGTACGTAGTAACGGTAGTTGGCCTCGTCCAGGGCGGCCCGCAGTTGGTTAATCTCTTCCAGAGATTGAGAATCAGACTGACTCATTGGGGTGGGTTCCAGTACTAGCTAAAATCGGCAGCGAAAACGCAAAAGCTAAATTTCAAAAGCTAAATTTCAAAAGCTAAATTTCAAAAACATAAAAAATGACAAAACAACAGCGTATTGAACAGAAACACCCGCCTCCTGGCAAGAAGGCGGGTGTTTCACAGCAAGTGCTGCTTCGTCGGTTAGTAGGCGACGATTAGCGGGCTTGCAGTTGACGATGCAGGCGATGGCGGCGCTCAAACTCACGCACCCGCTGGCGGGCAAACTCGATCGTTTGTGCGGTCATCACGCTGCGGTTTTCGTCTTTTAGCTCGCCGCCCATATGGCGAACCACCACCATGGCGGTTTCTACCATCGCCTCAAAGGCAGCGGCGCTATCGATGGCGCCAGGTAGCGGCATCAACAGCGTGATACCGGGCGTCATAAACTCACCCATCTCTTCAATGGGGAAAGTACCCGGTTTAACCACATTCACCATCGAGAACTGAAGCTCACTAGCATCGCTCTCGGTTTCAAAGCGGTGGAAAACACCCATTTCACTGCTGTAGCGCAAACCGCACACCATCATCAGCTCAAGTAGTTTGGTGCCATCGAAGCCTTCTGGATCACGGGACAGAACGCTAATCACCACGACTTCTTCGGCATTGGACAGCGTCTCTTTAGCGTGTTCACCGTTCACATCATGGCGCAGAGCTTTTTCTAACGTTGGGTGTACGCGGACTCGCTCGTTCATCCCACGCTCGCCGGCCGTTTGGCCGTCATAAGCGTCTGCCTCGAAGCTTTCTTCAAAACCTTCTTCGTGGGCTGCATACTCATGGCTTGCGTAGCGACGCGCCTCTTCATCGGCAGCATGCTGCTGGGCGGCTAGCCTTTCGGCGGCAGCCGCTTCTTCACGAGCTTGGGCCTGCTCTTGAGCAAGGCGGGCACGCTCTGCGTCAGCGGCTTCTTTGGCTTCACGCTTCTGCTCTGCTTCCAGCGCTTTGCGCTCGGCCTTCTGTTGGGCCAAGGCTTGATCACGCACCGCTTTCTCAGCTTTTTTGCGCTGCTTCTCTTTACGCCGCGCAATCAAACGACGCTTCAGCGAGCGCCCCATGCCTTCAAAGTCGACCAGGCGATACTCATCAACTTCGTCATCATCCAACTCGTCGTATTCGCCCGCTGTATCAGAACGCAACTGACGCCGTTTCGGCGAATGCTCATTGGCGTGTTTAGCAAATACTGCATCTTCTGGCTCAGCCCGCAGCACAGGCTCCTGGGTGTGCTCTGGTTCCTGCTGAGTGCGAGGCTGTGCCGCCATTTCGCTGTCTGTTTCAGTGGCAGCTGCGTCACTGGCGGTGAACGAGATAGCATCTGAAGCAGCAGGTTGAGACGCTTCAACGTTCTCTTCTGCCACCGGAGAGCTAGGCGTTGCAGCAGAAGACGCAGGCTGCTCAATTTGTGGTTCCGGCTGCGAAGGTGCTGTCGCCTTGACCTGCGGCCTCTCGGTTTGAGGAGAGCCAGCTTGAGGAGAACCAGTTTGTGCAGAGTCAGTCATTGAGATACTGGGCTCGCGGCGCTCATGTTCAGTGGGCGCATTGTGGGCAGCATAACTAGCAGAAGACGTCGCCGCAGAAGTGACTGGCGGCTCTGTCTTAACGGCTACGCTTGGTGCTGGCTTAGCAACTGATGCTGCTTTATCGAGTTTATCTGCCTTATCAGCTTTGCGCTTGGCGGCTTTAGCAGAGGCGGAACGTCTAAACTCTGAAAGCACTCTAGAAGGCCCAGGATGCTCTTGACGTTCTAACTTTGGTTTATTACCTAAGCCACTATAGTCTGCGGGTTTAACAACTCGAGCACCGCCATTTGGAAGTTCCCAATTGATCTCCGCAGCTTTAGCAGCCTCCTCGGGATCATCTAGCGAACTCCCGGATAGGTCTTTCTCCGCCTGATCCAGACGGGGTACACGACGCTGCCGTTGAAGTCTTCGCACACCGTCAATAACGATGAGCGATACCAACGCCAGCCCTAAAATGATTAGCCACTCTCTTAGTTCCATGTCGAACGTTCCATGGTCGTCTTGCCGGTTGCTAAGGCACGGTGTCTAAAATGTCATGCCTGAATATAGGTAACGGCTATTGAATAATTACCTGCTATCAATAAAGCCAAGCATAGCGCGATTACTACCAAAAGGGCCAATTTTTGCTGCATTTAACGCGATTTTCACGCCATGGCAGAATTCTGCCTCTCTTTAGGCCAGAGAAATCTGACCTTAACTTCAAACAAAAGTGCCGCAATCATTAGATCTAACATCTATAAATAGCTTTATAAAGGAATCCGAGAAGCAAGAAAAGCCGTTTTGACAACCGACACACCCGCCATTGCGTATTGCCTCTATAAGCCGTTTAACCATCTCAAGCGCGCTATTAGTAGGGTTAATATAGTTAAGAAGAACGCTTTAGGACATTTTTTTACGCATTTTTCCAACAAAAAGTTTATCTACTTGGCGTTTGCCGCTTCAGCTTTGCTCACTCTACTATCGCCAATAGTGCTTTCGCTAACTCTGCTTTCGACAATAGCCTCCTTGGAAAAACGCTCTCAACAGAAGTGCTCTTCCAAGAACTCTGCTGCTTAGTCTTCGTTCTCCCAGGTCTCAATCAGAATGCTTTCACTGCTGCTTGGTAGGATAGGGAGTTAGTTTAATCGACCAGCGCCGCCGCTTCTTCAATACCCACCGAGACTAACCGCGATACGCCGGGCTCTTGCATGGTGACACCCATCAAGCGCTCGGCGGCTTCCATGGCAATCTTGTTGTGGGTGATGTAGATAAACTGAACGTTTTCAGACATCTCTTTCACCAGCCTGGCGTAACGGCCCACGTTGGCGTCATCCAAGGGGGCATCGACTTCATCCAGCATACAGAACGGCGCGGGGTTAAGCTGAAAGATCGCAAATACCAGCGACAGCGCAGTCAGCGCCTTCTCGCCGCCCGAGAGCAGATGAATGGTGCTGTTCTTCTTACCCGGCGGGCGGGCCATAATCGCCACGCCGGTTTCCAACAGATCATCGCCGGTTAGCGTTAGCCATGCAGCACCGCCGCCGAATACGCGAGGGAAAAGGGTTTGTAGCCCAGTGTTCACCTGATCAAAGGTTTCGCGGAAACGCACACGGGTTTCTTGATCGATACGCTTAATCGCCCTTTCGAGGGTTTCCAGCGCTTCGGTCAGCTCAGCATGCTGCGCTTCCAGATAATTTCGCCGCTCGGCCTGCTGGTCGTACTCCTCAATGGCAGCGAGGTTGATCGCCCCCAAGCGGCGAATTTTATCCGTGGTGCTTTCCAGGCGTTCCTGCCAACGGGTTTCCGTCGCTTCCTGGGGTAACTGTTCGGCAAGAGTCTCGACGTTATGACCAAGCTCAGCTAACTGCTCATCCTGGGTGGTGGCTTTAAGCGCCAGCGCCTGCACGTCCATGCGCCGCTGCTGGAGCTGCTCGCGGCTCTGTTCCAGGTTGCGCTCGTGCTGCTGGCGGGCAAGTTCATCGTTACGCAGCTGTTCTGCCAGTGCCTGAGCCTGCTGACGAGTGGCGTTTAAGCGCCCTTCCTGCTGCTCGCGCTGATGAAGCAGCTCTTCAAGCTCTTCACCGGCCAGCTCGTCGGGTTCGATCAGCATTTCCCGTGACTCTTCCAGCTCGGCAATCCGCAGCGAGAGCCGCTCTTCAGAGTCACTTGAACGCGCCTGCTGTGAGCGCAGACTATCGCGCTCGGCACTCAAGCGTTCACGCTCCAGCGCCAGCGCCTGCTGCTGCGCTTTGAGCGGGGCGTGCTGCTGGGTCAACTGGTCACGCGCTTCACGCTGCCGGTTGCGCTGTTCGGCGCTGGTTTCCCGCGCTTGCGCCGCGCTTTCCAACTGTTCCATCGCCACATGCCAGCGGGCACGCTGCTCGTCGATGGTAAGCGCCAACTCCGCCTCATCTTCTTGCAGCTGGGCAAGCTCTTCATCGAGTTCAGTGGCGCGACTCTCCAGATGTTCCAAGCGCTGGGCCAGGCTGCGCTCTTTTACCGCCAGCTGTTGCAGGGTGGCGGCGTGGGCGCGCTCCTGTTCGGCCTGCTGTTCACGGGCCTGTTCCAGGGTTTCAATGGTTTCACTGGCCGCTTCACACTGCGCTTCTGCCAGCGCCAGCGCCTCTTCTTCGCTTTCGCGCTGGGCGGTCAGTTCGGCGTAGCGGCGGCGCGTTAATAGCAGCCCGTCGATACCTTCGCCGTTGGCCTGCTGGTTCAGCCAGCCGCGGCCCAGCCAAACGCCATCCTGGCTTACCACGCTTTCGCCAGGTGCGAGGTGCGCTACCTGCGCCTCCGCTTGTTCTGCCGTTTGCGTATAGTGAATGCTCGCTAACCATTCACCCAACGCACCGGCGCCTTTGACCAAGCTGTCTAATCGCTGGCCAGAGGTTGAGGCGGCGGATGGTGTTTGATCAATCAGCCGCCACTCCGTGGCTAAGGCTTCAGGTAAAGCGGCCAGTTGGTGGCGGTTCACCAGGCGGGCATTGAGCCAAGGCGCGAGCAGCCAGGACACCAGCGTTTCCCAGCCGGGCTCAACCTGCAGTGCTTCGCCCAGTTGAGGGGCATCCGCTAAACCATACGCTTCTAAGGTCGTGCCAATAGCAGGATCGTGA
The DNA here is from genome assembly GCF_021021315.1 of Halomonas sp. IOP_14. Classification (NCBI taxonomy): domain Bacteria; kingdom Pseudomonadati; phylum Pseudomonadota; class Gammaproteobacteria; order Oceanospirillales; family Halomonadaceae; genus Halomonas; species Halomonas sp. IOP_14. The sequence continues at coordinate 37,930 of NZ_JAINWD010000017.1, forward strand.
TCCACCAGGGCGGCATCAATCAACGCTTGAAGTGAGGCCAACTCACCCTGGCGCTGACTGAGTTCAGCGCGCTGATTGTCCCGCGTCTGAGTGGCCTGCTGGTAGGCTGCTTTAGCATCGCCGTAGCGCTGCTGCCATTGATCCCGCTGGGTTTGAAAACCTTCCGACTGCTCCTCGGCCTCGGTCAACTGCGCCTGGCACACAGCGTGCTCTTCACGCAGCGCGGTGAGATCGGCTACCTCGCTGCGCTGCTGACGGCGGCGCTGATTTTCCGCCTGTAAGCGCTGAATACGCTGTTCAAGGTCGCGCAACTGATCCTGGCTGCGATCCGCATCGCGGCTGGCATCCCGCCAGCGGGTTTCGGCATCGGCCCACTGCTGCTCGGCGGCTTCCAGTGCGGGAGATGCGTCGGCCAACGCCTGCTCCAGGCTTTCGAGCTGCTCCTCCAGCGCTTCGTGTTCGGGGAGCAGATCCTCAAAGCGCTCGTCAATGGCGGCTAAACGCTCCTGATCGCCTTCGCTAACGCGGCGCTGCTCGTCCAATTCGCGCCGAGCCGTGGCGATGTCGCTGGCCAGCTGGGTTTCACGGCTACGCCGGTGGGCCTGATCCTGTTCTAAACGGGCGATGCGCGTAGTGGTTTCAAAGAACTGCTGCTGATGGCGATCGAGCACCTCAGAAAGTTCGTCGTGCTGCTCCCGGGCCTGCTCCAGGCGGGTTTCGCACTGGCGGACGCCGAAGACATCTTTTTCTACCGCTATTTCCAATTCGCGAACGCGGCTCTCTTGATGCGATTGCTCGGAGCGCAGGGCGCGCCCGCGCAGCAGCGCCAGCTCGCCCTTGAGCCGATACTCCTGCTCCTTGAGATCCTGATAGCGTTTGGCGGCTTCGGCCTGACGCTTGAGGCGCTCTAGCTGTTTATCCAGCTCTTCGCGAATATCGTCCAGACGCTCCAGGTTCTCCTGGGTTCGCCGCATGCGGTTTTCGGTTTCCCGGCGGCGCTCTTTGTACTTGGAGATACCCGCGGCCTCTTCAAGCGTTGAGCGCAGATCGTCGGGGCGGGCTTCGATCAGCCGCGAGATCATCCCCTGGCCGATAATCGCGTAGGAGCGCGGCCCCAGACCGGTACCCATAAACAGGTCGGCGATATCGCGCCGACGGCATTTCTGGCCATTAAAGAAGTAGTTGGATTGTCCGTCGCGGGTGACCAAGCGCTTAACGGCAATTTCCGCGTACTGGGCGTAAACGCCGCCCATGCCGCCATCGCGGTTGTCGAACTTGAGTTCTATGGACGCCTGGCTGATCGGTTTACGGCCGGTGGAGCCGTTAAAGATAACGTCGGCCATGGATTCACCGCGCAGGGTTTTGGCGGATGACTCCCCCATCACCCAGCGCACGGCGTCAATAATATTGGATTTACCGCAGCCGTTGGGGCCTACGATGGCGGTCATATTGCCATCGAAGGGCACCGTGACGGGATCCACAAAGGACTTAAACCCGACTAAGCGAATCGACGTTAAGCGCATACCGAAGCGGCGTTCCTGTTGCGATTATTCAAAGACACGGTTAATCACCACTTCGGCCGCTTCGTCGTCTTCAATTGGCCCGATGCTGACGCTCTCAAGGTCACCAAACAGATCCCCGGGCTGGGGCGCTGCTTGGCCAGAAGGAGAAACACGCACCACTAAACGGGCTTCCTGTACCTGGGATATTTGCGCCTGGGGAGACATCGCGACACTGTTATCTAGCGTCACGGTCATAGGCAGCTCGGATACCTGTGCCCGCACCACGGCCAGGGGCGGTAACTCGCCCTCAATATCGCGGGCGGTAATAAAGACGCTGGCATCGCCATCTACGCGCCCGACGAGCTCCTCATCCAGCGAGACACGCACACGAATGCCGGTGCCCTCGGTGACGGCTTCTTCGGGTTCAATACCCAATCGCTCCTGAGCCACGCGAATGCCGTCGCGTAGCGAGGACACAGTGTTGGGATCCTCGATATTGGCAATCGCCCGGCGCCAGTGGTCAATAGCCTGCTCGTAATCGCCGTTGTCGAAGGCATTAATGCCCAGCAAGCCCAGCACGGTGGGCTGGCGGGGATCCTGCTCCAACGTCTCGTCGACCAACGCTTGTACTTCGTCGGTAAGCTCGCGCTCAGCCATAAAGAAACGAATTTGCGCCAACTGCGCAAGCAGCGGTGGAATGCGCCCTTCAATCTCGATCAGGCGCTCCAGGGCGTCCACGGCCTTGGGCATTTGTCCGGTTTCACGGTAGAGCGGAAACAGCTCGCTCCACACATTAGGGTTATCCGGCTGGCGTTCGGCCTGCTCCTCCATGCGCTCGATATACATGGCAAGCGATCCATCAGGGTCGTTCTGCACTTCTTGCTGCACGGCCAGTAGCACCAGGTCGCCCTCAGCGCCCTTTTGCTGATACCAAATAACGCTAACAGCGACCACAGCGAGCATCACCACAGGCACGACAATACGGCCGGCGCTGGCAGCCTTTAGCGGCCGACGCTCGCGAAAAGCAGTGTCTTCCAGCAGGCTGCGCTCGAGTTCCAGCCGGTCTTCCTCAAAGCGTGCGGCATCTATGTCGCCGCGTTCAAGAGCCGCTTCCAGTGACGCCAAGCGGCGCTTGAAAATCGCCACGTTCTGCTCGGCGGAGGTGTCGTTGGCTTCAAAATCGCGCTGCTGGTCATGCAGGGCACGCGCGTTTCTTAGCGGCGAAACCAGCAGCCACAGCGCGGGGAGCAGTAGAATGGCAATGGCTATCCAGAGCAGCGTCATGAAGACCCCTTACGGTTAGTCAGCGCGTCTATGCGCTGGCGTTCTTCGGCGCTCAACGCTTTAGCAGAGGCGTTACGGCGGGCGCGAATCATCAGCACAACCACCATCGCACCTAGCAACACCAGGGCGATGGGCAAGCCCCAAAGCAGGTAGGTACGGCTCTCTAAACGCGGGTTGTAGAGAATATATTCACCAAACCGCTGCACCATATGGTTGATAATTTCGATATCCGACTGCCCGTCTTGCAACAGTTGATAAACCCGCTCACGCATATCTGCCGAAATGGGTGCATCGGAATCGTTTATGGCTTGGTTTTCACACAGTGGGCAGCGCATGGAGGCGGTTAAATCGTGATAGCGCTTCTCCATGACCGGGTCGTCAAATTCGCGCAGTTCGATACCACCTGCCGCTGCACCAAACGCTATGACCAGCAGTAGTAGCGCTGCCATGGTTCGCATTAGCGCCATTTTTCCACCTCCGGAAGAATTCGCTCGCGCACGTCTTGCGGTGATACGTAGCCTTTATGGTGATAGCGAATGACCCCGTCGGCATCGACCAGGAATGTCTCCGGGGCGCCGTAGACGCCAAGATCAAACCCTAGCTCGCCTTCCGGATCAAAAATATTAACTTCAAACGGATCGCCAAATTCGCTGAGAAACTGCATGCCTTTCTCGCGGGTATCGCGGTAGTTGACCCCGACCATGCGAATGTCGTTATCAGCCAGTTCCAGCAGTTGCGGCATCTCCTGCTTACAGGCCGGACACCACTCGCCCCACACATTCACCAACGTCACCTCACCCTTTAACAGCGTTTGGTCAACGCGGCGATTCTCATCACGCAGCGTGCTGGCTTCAAAGGTCGGGAACTCCCGCGCCATCAGCGCTGAATCCCGCTGGGAGGGGTCTAGCGAGAGGCCTTGGTAAAAGAACAGCGCCAGGGCTAAAAAACACACCGGCAACAGTAATAGCAGTAGCCGTCGCTTCATGCAGTGGCCTCCCGTGCGCCATTTTGAGTACTGTTCTGAGTACTATCATCCTGGCTAGCCACTTTGGGCGCTTCACGGGTGGATGCGGTACGGCGGTAGCGCTTGTCGAGCACCGCCAATACACCGCCAAACGCCATTAGCAGTGCGCCCAGCCAGAGCCAACGGACGAACGGCTTATACTGCACCCGCATTGCCCAACTGCCATCGCCCAGGTTCTCACCCATGGCGACATAGAGGTCGCGGAACAGCCCTGGGCGCAGGGCCACTTGCGTCATCGGCATACCGGTGGCCAGGTAGAGACGCTTTTCGGGCCGCATGGTAAAGCTGCTGCCTGAGTCGCCGCGCTGCACTTGTAGAATCGAGGTGTCCGCCAGGAAGTTAGCGCCACGACGCTCGGTTAACTCGGTCATGGTGAACTGATAGCCCGCGACTTCGACCGTGGTGCCCGGCGACATGCGCACGTTGCGCTCAATGTTGTAGTTGGACACTACCGTCACGCCGACGATAGTGACCGCAACACCTACGTGCCCCAGCACCATGCCCCAATAAGCCAGGGAGAGCTTACGAACACCGGCCAAAAACGAACTGGCGTGGCGGGTTTTATCGAATACATCACGCACCATCGGCAGCACAATCCACAGTGCAGAGACAATGCCCAGGGAGACAAACAGGTTCCACTCGCCACGGTACAGCAGCGGCATTAATATGCCGATCACCAATGCGGCCACACCGGCTAACCACAGTTTACGAATCAGGTCGCGTGCCGCCATGCTCTTCCAGCGCGTTACCGAGCCAAGCCCCATAAAGATACACATCAACACGGTAAGCGGCACAAACAGGGTATTAAAGTAAGGCGGGCCCACGCTGATTTTCCCCAGCCCCAGAGAATCCAGAATCAGCGGATAGACGGTACCCAGTAGCACGGTGACGGTCATAATCACCAGAAAGATATTATTAACCAGCAGCAGCGCATCCCGGGAGAGCCAGTTAAACCCCACCTTATGACTTACCCGCGGAGCGCGCAGGGCAAACACCAGCAGCGACAGCGTTACCGTAATGGCCAGCAGCATCAGGATAAAGAAACCGCGGGCCGGGTCGTTAGCGAACGCATGCACCGAGGTCAGCACCCCAGAGCGCACCAGGAAAGTGCCCATTAGCGACAGCGAGAAGGTCGAGATCGCCAGCAGCACGGTCCAGCTTTTAAACGAGCCGCGCTTCTCGGTGACCGCGAGTGAGTGAACCAGTGCGGTTCCCGTCAGCCAGGGCAGCAGTGAAGCGTTTTCGACCGGATCCCAGAACCACCAGCCACCCCAGCCAAGCTCGTAATAGGCCCACCAACTGCCTAACGCGATACCCACGGTCAGGAATGCCCAGGCCAGATTCGTCCAGGGCCTTGCCCAGCGCGTCCAGGCCGCGTCTAAACGACCGCCCATCAGCGCTGCAATGGCAAATGCAAAGACCACGGAAAAGCCCACATAGCCCATGTAGAGCATCGGCGGATGCACCACTAGCCCGAAGTCTTGCAACAGCGGGTTAAGGTCGGCGCCATCCTGGGGCATACCGGGCAGTAGCCGCTCGAAGGGGTTCGATGTCATCAGAATAAACAGTAAGAAGCCGACGCAAACCATACCCATCACGCCCATTACTCGCGCGACCATATCCCGCGGCAGGTTGCCGGTAAACAGGCTGGCCGCACACCCCCAGCCCGCGAGCATAAAGCTCCACAGCAGCACCGACCCTTCATGGTTGCCCCACACCGCGCTGAACTTGTAGTACCAGGGCAGCAGCGAGTTGGAGTTGTTGGCCACGTTCGCCACGCTAAAGTCGTCCAGCATATAGCTGGCGGTCAAACAGGCGTAGGCAATGGCAATGAACACAAACTGCCCCACCGCCATGGGCTGACCATAGGCCATCCACAGCGGGCGCCGGGTGGCCGCACCGGCCAGCGGCATCACGGCCTGCACCGCCGCCATCAGCAGCGCGATAATGAGGGCAAAGTGGCCAATTTCAGGAATCATTTTGATAAACATGTGCGCTCCGAACCAGCACTGGCGGTAAGGCAAGGCGGTTAAACTGTGGGTCTTAGTATTCGCTTGCTTGGGGTACGCCTTCTTCGTCCAGGCGTTTACCCACTTCCGCGGCTTTGGCCTGGTAGTCGGCTGGCGAATAGCCCGCCTCTTCAAGTGCCTGGGCGACTTCAGGGGGCATATAGTTCTCATCGTGGCGCGCAAGCACTTTATCGGCGTACAAACGACCATCGGACTGAAGCTCTCCGATCACTACCACGCCTTGGCCTTCGCGGAACAAGTCGGGCAGGATGCCGCTGTAGTAGACCTCCAGGTCATCAACGTAATCGGTGACGACAAACTCGACGTCCAGGCTCTCGGGGTCACGGGATACTGAACCCTCTTTCACCATGCCACCGGCGCGAATCTGCCGCTCGATGGGCGCGTCGCCCTGGGCGATCTGTACCGGGCTGAAAAACAGATTGATGTTAGCGCGCAGCGCGTACAGGGTCAGCCCCACGGCAATCGCGGCCAGCGACACAAGGCCCAGGATAATAAAGAGTTTCTGTTTACGTTTAGGCGTCATTGGGCGTTTCCCCTTGCGCTGTTTGCGCGTCTTGCACGGCGTTTCAAGCCTTTGATCAATTGGCGCTGTTCAGCACGCGCATGCCATACGGTGGCGAGCAGCAGTAGCGCTGTCACGCCCCAGGCAGACCACACATAAGGCGCGTGACCACCCATGGCGAGAAATTCGGAAAATGAGTCAAACGCCATTAGCGAGCCTCCTCTGCCGGTAGTTCCACCACTTGGCCGGTCACCAATTCCTGTACCCAGCGTTTGTTAGCTTCGCGGCGCAAAATTTCACTGCGTGTGCGCATCAGCGTTAAGGCAATGAAAAAGCAGTAGAAACCCAGCACCATAATGACCAGAGGCAGCCACATTTCAGTAGGCATGGCCGGGCGCGAGGTCAGCGTAAATGAAGCGGGCTGGTGCAGGGTGTACCACCAGTCCACCGAGTATTTGATGATGGGAATATTGATCACCCCCACCATGGCCAGCACCGAGGCTGCCCGTGAGGCGCTATCGCGGCTGGTAAAAGCCCCACGCAGAGCAATTACGCCCAAGTACAAAAACAGCAAGATCAGCATTGACGTTAGCCGTGCATCCCACATCCACCAGGTTCCCCAAGTGGGTACACCCCATACGGCACCGGAAAACAGCGCGACAAAGGTCATAGCTGCGCCAAGAGGCGCCATCACCGCCGCCGCCATATCGGCGACTTTAATTTTCCAGACCATAAACACCAGGCCGGAAACCGCCATGGCAATGAAGATAGACTGAGCCAAAAAGGCCGCCGGCACATGGACGTAAATAATTCGGAAGCTATTACCCTGCTGGTAATCCGCTGGCGCAAACGCCAACCCCCACAGCGAGCCAGTGACGATCAACAGCGCCGCCGCGGCCCAAAACCAGGGCTGTAATTTGGCACTAATGCCGTAGAACCACTTGGGTGATCCCAGCTTATGTATAAAGGCCCACATAGCGTGTCCTGTCCTTAACCGTTAATACTGATACGCAGCGATGCGGCAATCGCCCACGGCGCCAACATGAGTGAGGCGGCGAGCAGCGCGCCCAGGATAGCCAGGTGTGCGGAGACACCCTCTCCAAAAATGGCCGCCTGCACCGCGCCTGCGCCAAAAATGAGCACCGGGATATACAACGGCAGCACCAGTAGCGAGAGCAGCACTCCACCCCGTGCCAAGCCAACGGTTAACGCCGCACCGATGGCGCCAATCAAACTCAAGCTTGCCGTACCCAGGGCAAGCGACAGCGCCAGCACGGCGTAGCTGCCCGCTGGCAGCGCCAGCATAATACCCAATATCGGCGCCATCAGCGCCAACGGTAGGCCTGTCAGCAGCCAGTGCACGGCCACTTTGGCCAAACTTAGCGCGACTAACGGCTGCGGCGCCAATAGCAGTTGCTCCAGACTACCGTCGTCATAATCGCTGCGAAACAGGCTGTCTAATGAAAGCAGCGCGGCTAACAAAGCTGCGACCCACAGCAAACCTGGAGCAATCACCGCTAACAGCTCAGGGTCGGGCGAAATAGCGATCGGGAACAGCGTGATCACCAGGGCAAAAAACACCAGTGGATTGAGCACTTCGCCACGGCGTCTCAGCAATAGCGTTAAGTCACGCACTAGCGTGGCCTTCACTGCGGTCATTAACCCACCATTATGCTCACGCAGTGGCACTGCTGAAACCTGTTGAGCGGTCTCCGAACTTTGTGAAGAGCCGTGTGAAGAGCTATTTGAAGCGCCATGTAAAGAGCTGTGCAACCCTTTCTCCTTTACCCTAGGGATATCCGTCTGAGCAACGGTGAAGCGGTTAACTCGTGGTGTGTCGTTACTAACACACAGCCCCCCGCCTGAGCGTGGGCAACCAGCTGTCTTTCTAGATCAGCGACGCCGTGGCGATCAATCGCGGTGAAAGGCTCATCCAGTACCCATAGGGCGCGCAGCGTTAACGTTAAGCGCGCCAGGGCAACACGGCGCTGTTGCCCTGCTGAGAGTTGCCCTGCGGGCACATCTTCAAAGCCTGCCAACCCAACCCGTTCAAGAGCTTCCAGGCGCTGATCTTCATTACCACTTTCCCCGCTTAACGCCTGATACCAGGCTAAATTTTCTAACGGGGAAAGCCCTGACTTAATGCCCGGTGCATGTCCTAAATAGAGCAAATTCGCGAGAAAATGTTCACGTGCTTCGTTCATCGCAGCGCCATTCCAGAACAGTTCGCCCTGGTAGTCACTGAGCTGGCCGGAGAGAATTTTCAGAAGGCTGGTTTTACCACTACCATTGGGCCCTTCAATTCGCACTATCTCGCCGCTGCGAACCTCCAGATCTAACCCTTGAAACAGCCAGCGGTCATCGCGTTCACAGGCAAGCTGGCGGGCTTGTAGACACAGGCTCAAGCGTCTCTCCTGGCATATTGATTTCGCGTCGAACTCTACACGTAAAGCCCCTTTCTCGCCACTCACACAATGCGGCGCTGGGTCGCAGCGTGATCTTCATCAATATGTCGTGAGAGCAATTATCTCTGGCACTGTATGCAAAAACAGGTCTACAATGAAAACCACTGTATGAAAGAACATGCAATGGAGATTCTTTGATGACCCTATCGATGGCAGCACCTACCGTTACGTTTGGCCGTAGACAACCGGCACCGCACCCTTACGCAATGGCGCCTAGCATTACCCGACGCAATACCTATGCACTCAAAGTGCGTGGCAATGCACTGTGTGATTGCAACTTGTTCGATGGCGATGTCATTATTATCCGGCGCTATCAACACGATACCCAGACAGAAACTGCCGTTGCCGAAATAAACCAGCAAACGATCGCCTTGAGGCAGCTCTCTATCAGCCGCTTTGGCGTAGAGCTATGGCCAGAAGATACTTTGCAGCCAGCGCTATTTTTGCACAACCGGGATATTCAGGTACTCGGCATGGTAATGGGTGTGAAAAGTGAGACTACCTTTACGGAGCATTAATGCGCTATCGGGTTCCCGAGTTACCCACAGGGTCATGGCACACGGCTGACATTGAAGTAGAAAAGAGCCAATTTATCACCTGGATCTGCCACGCTCCCGATATCAACGCATTCACTACTCTGCTGAATGCGGCGAAAACCGCGCATCCTAATGCCAGCCACCACTGCACTGCCTACATTGCCGGGCCACCCGGCGAGCAAAATCTGATTGGCTTTTCCGATGATGGCGAGCCTGGCGGCACCGCTGGCCGCCCCATGTATCAGGTTCTCCAGGGGAGCCAACTGGGCCAGATTGGCTGTGTGGTCATTCGTTATTTTGGCGGTACAAAGCTCGGCACCGGTGGCTTAGCCCGCGCCTACGCTCAGGCGGTTAGCCATGCCCTTGAGACACTCGCTACCCGGGAAGTGGTTGAGCGCGACACCTACACCCTGCGCCTTACTTTTGCCAATGAAGCGATTGCCCGCGCCTGGTGCGAAGAGCACGACATCCCTATTGAGCAAGCCGACTACGATGGTGATGGCGTTCGCCTGACCATTGGCTGGCCACGGGACTGCCCGCTTGACCTTGCCCCGCTAGAAAACCGCTTGAAGAGTGCTATTGAGGTTCTCTCTGCACCAAAGGCATAACGCAGCAGATGAAAGGGCCCCATATGTCATTGCGAGGAGCTTGCGACGCGGCAATCTCGTTCTGCGGTGGCAAACAAACCGAGATCGCCGCGCTTCGCTCGCGATGACACTCACCGGCCATTGCGAGGAGCCTGCAACGAAGCAATCTCAAGCCTACCCTGAGAACCAACCCCAGATTGCTTCACTGCGTTCGCAATGACACCCCTATGTCGTTGATGGCAGAGGACTAGTTAACCCAGGTATTTAATCATTACCCCGGCCGCGACTGCCGACCCAATAACACCCGCCACGTTGGGGCCCATGGCATGCATCAGCAGGAAGTTATGTGGGTTGGACTCCAGCCCCACCTTATTCGCCACCCGCGCTGCCATAGGCACGGCGGAAACGCCCGCGGCACCGATCAATGGGTTGATGGGCATTTTGCTCACCAGGTTCATCAGCTTGGCCATCAATACCCCAGCGGCCGTGCCGATACCAAAGGCGACAATACCCAGACCTAATATCCCCAGCGTCTCAAATGCCAGGAAACTCTCGGCCATCAGTTTGGAGCCTACCGACAGTCCCAGGATAATCGTGACGATATTGATCAAGGCGTTTTGCGCGGTATCCGACAAGCGCTCGACTACGCCACACTCACGCATCAGATTACCAAAGCAGAACATACCGAGTAGCGGTGCCGCATCGGGCAGAAACAGCGCGACCAGAATCAGCAGCATCAGCGGGAAGATGATTTTTTCCAGCTTGGAGACCGGCCGCAACTGGGTCATCTTGATTTGACGCTCTTTATCGGTGGTCAGCAGACGCATGATGGGCGGCTGTATCAGCGGCACCAACGCCATATAGGCGTAGGCAGCCACCGCGATAGCACCCAGCAGCTCCGGCGCCAGCACGCTGGAGACGTAGATGGAGGTCGGGCCATCCGCCCCGCCAATAATACCAATGGCGGCGGCCTGATTGAGCGAGAAATCCATGATGCCCATCGAGGTGAGCGCCACGGCACCAAACAAAGTGGCAAAAATGCCAAACTGAGCGGCCGCACCTAAAAACAGCGTGCGCGGATTGGCCAGCAGCGGACCGAAGTCGGTCATGGCGCCCACACCCATAAAGATAATCAGCGGGGCGATACCTGAACCAATTGCTACTTTATAGAAGTTGTAAAGCATGCCATCGCTATAGCCGACGCCCACGGCGATATCACGTGCGGCACGCACCTGATCCGGTGCGACGCCATCGTGGGCTATCACTTTTAACGATTCACGCCAGGCTTCCGCATTCGCTAACGGATCCAGCGTCGCGCCCAGCGCTGCCGCTATCTGCTGTAGCACTGCGGGTTTCGCCACCTCGATCGCTTGGTCTAGCGCTGAAATCGCCAACCCTGCTTCGGGAATATTGGCCAGAATGCCGCCAAAGCCAATCGGCACCAGCAGCAGCGGCTCAAACTTCTTATAAATGGCCAGGTAAAGCAGCAGTAGCCCCACCATGATCATGACGGCTTGGCCAAGCTCAAGGTTATATAGCCCAGAGCCTTCCCATAACGTTACTAATTTATCCATTACTGGGCCCTTAGAGCTCGATCAGCGCATCGCCTACGGCTACGCTGTCGCCCTCGCTGACGTTAACCTTAGACACAGTGCCTGCGATACTGACACGCACTTCGGTTTCCATTTTCATCGCTTCAAGAATGATCACCACATCCCCTTCAGCGACTTTATCGCCAGGGCGAACATTAACCTTGAAGATATTGCCGGCCAGCGGCGCATCAATGCTCTCACCAGTGGGTGCAGACACTTCCTCTCTGGGGGCGCCAGTGCTGGCCGCCGTTTGCTCCTGCACTTCGCCCAGTTCACCACCTTCAGACACTTCCACCACGAAGGCTTTACCGTTGAGCTTAACGGTATAGGTTTCCGGGCCACTGCTAGCCACCGGCTCTTTGCTTTCCACCTTGGCGGGTGTCTTTTCAGCACTTGCGTCAGTTGCCTGGGGGGCAGGTTCAAAGGCGTCGGGATTGTCGCGGTTTTTAAGGAACTTCAAGCCGATCTGCGGGAACAGCGCGTAGGTCAGAACATCATCTACTTCGCGCTTGCCTTCGGCCAAGCGAATGCCTTCAGCGCTAGCCTTCTCTTTCAGTTCGGCAGCCAGCCTATCCATTTCCGGTGAGAGGTTATCCGCCGGGCGACAGGTAATCGGCTCGCCGCCTTCCAAGACGCGCTTTTGCAATTCGGCGTTGAAGGGTGCTGGGGCAGCACCATATTCACCTTTGAGCAGCGCCTGAACTTCCTTGGAGATCGACTTGTAGCGCTCGCCCATCATCACGTTCATGACCGCCTGGGTGCCGACGATTTGCGAAGTGGGCGTCACCAGCGGAATAAAGCCAAGATCTTCGCGCACGCGGGGAATCTCGCTTAGCACATCGTCCAGCTTATCGCCCGCGCCCTGCTCTTTGAGCTGGCCTTCCATGTTGGTCAGCATACCGCCGGGCACCTGAGCAATCAGGATGCGCGAATCAATACCGCGCAGCGAGCCTTCAAAGGCGGCGTACTTCTTGCGTACTTCGCGGAAGTAACCGGCAATATCTTCCAGCAGTTCAAGATCCAGACCGGTATCGCGGCCGGTGTCTTTCAGCATTGCCACCACTGACTCGGTGGGGCTGTGACCGTAGGTCATCGACATGGACGAGATCGAGGTATCGACGTTATCAATGCCTGCTTCCACTGCCTTCAAAATGGTTGAGGTAGAGAGGCCGGTGGTGGCGTGGCAGTGCAGGTGCACCGGAATCGATAGCTCTTTCTTGAGCCGGGTGACCAGATCGAAGGCCGTATAGGGCGTCAGTAGCCCCGCCATATCCTTGATAGCCAATGAATCTGCGCCTAAGCCAGCAATGGTTTTGGCGAGATCAACCCAGCTATCCAGGGTATGTACCGGGCTCACGGTGTAAGAGATGGTGCCCTGGGCGTGACCTTCGACGTTACGCACCGCCTGAATGGCGCGCTCTAAATTGCGCGGGTCATTCATGGCATCGAAAACACGGAAGACATCAACGCCGTTGGTTTTCGCCCGCTCGACAAACTTATCGACAACGTCATCGGCGTAGTGGCGGTAGCCCAGCAGGTTCTGACCACGTAGCAACATGGCCTGAGGCGTATTGGGCATAGCCTCTTTTAATGCACGAATGCGCTCCCACGGATCTTCGCCCAAATAGCGGATACAGGCGTCATAAGTGGCCCCACCCCAGGTTTCCAGCGACCAATAGCCAACGCGATCCAGTTTTTCGGCGATCGGCAGCATATCGTCCAGCCGCATACGTGTAGCGAATAGCGATTGATGGGCATCGCGCAGCACGACATCAGTAATGCCTAGAGGGCGTTTTATTTCGTTCATTGTCATGGCTCACAGTAGAGAGTTGTAAGTTTGTAGTAAAAATAACAAAAAAATAGCCACAAGAGGGCCAAAATGAAAAAAATCGAGAAAGTTAACGACGCCGGCTTGAGCGATAACGATGCACTGCAGCACTGATCACCGCCATGACCTCGTCATTTTGCGCAGAGGAACCCGAAGATGGCGACGATTTATTGCCCGTATTAACAGCCACAGGGGCGGGCTGAAAACGCCCAACAAGCTTCGACATCAGCGTAACGCTAATGACCAAAACAGTAAGAAAAACAAACACTACGCCCATACCGAGCGCCATCAACGCCAGCCCTTCTTGCAATAGTTCTAGATCCTGCATAAAGCGATCTCCTTGAAGCCCGGTGTCTTGAAGCACAGCTCAAGTACCATTTTTACGCACATCATGACGCCAATACGGTGAAAGGCGCTTGGCGCAGTAAGGGGAATGCACTAACCTGCCACACTCAGAATAGAATGCAATGGCGCGATAGTGGAAGTCATGGTTGTTAATTTACTACAAAACGGCAGAATCGGCCTAGCCCCGATGGAAGGGGTAATCGACGCCCTGACTCGTGATCTGCTGACCCGGCATGCCGGGTTCGACTGGACGGTCACCGAGTTTGTACGTGTGGTCGATGCGCGCCTGCCGCCAAGAGTGTTTTATAAACACTGCCCCGAGCTTGCGCAACCGCCTGTGGCCACACCAAGCGGCATTCCCGTGCATTTACAGTTACTGGGCTCTGACCCAGTCGCCCTGGCGGCTAACGCGCGCCAGGCGCTTAGCCTGGGCGCGGTGAGCGTCGATCTTAATTTCGGCTGCCCTGCCAAACTGGTTAACCGGCACGATGGCGGCGCCTCGCTGTTACGCCAGCCTGATCGCGTCTATAAGGCGGTTAAAGCCGTTCACGACGCTTTAGAGGGGGAAATCCCGGTAACCGCCAAGATTCGCCTGGGCTTCGCTAATCGCCGTTTAGCGGTGGCCTGCGCCCAAGCCACCGAAGCGGGCGGAGCAGCACAGCTGGTCGTTCATGCACGCACCCGAGACGAGGGCTACCGCCCACCGGCACACTGGGAGTGGATCGGCAAAATTCGCCGCCAAGTGAGCATCCCCGTGGTCGCCAACGGCGATATCTGGACACTGGAAGATTACTGGAAAGCCCGCACCCTGTCAGGGTGTCGCGACGTGATGCTGGGACGGAGCGCCCTGGCCGATCCTTGGCTGGCGCCACGCATTCGCCACTGGCTGCAAACCGGCGAGCGGCTACCTGAGAGTAGCTGGGCGATGCGCGCCAACGTGCTCAAAGAATACGCCGCTCTACAGCGTCAAAAGCTACCCGACCGCGTCGTGGTCTCTCTGGTAAAGCAGTGGCTTGCCCAAATGCGCCAAGGCAGCAGTGAAGCTGAACAGAATTTTCAGCGCGTAAAGCGCATCACCGAGTTAGACCAACTGCTCGACAGCCTTGTTGTCGACGAACAGCAAGCTGCAATGGCTTAGCCCTTCTTTCGCACCACCCCTTTAACAGGCAAAAAAAAGCGCCCTACCGCAAAGCGGGGGCGCTACAAACGATCGCAAGACCGGGGCGCGAGCGACTTCCGGTCAGGCTAGAAACTGGCGGTCAGACTGGAAACAGAAAACCCGCTCTCAATAAGAGAGCGGGTTTTGGAATCTGGCGCGCCCGGGAGGATTCGAACCTCCGACCCCCTGATTCGTAGTCAGGTACTCTATCCAGCTGAGCTACGGGCGCGTAACGTTTTACTAACGTTTACTTTTACTGCGACCAAGACTATTACAAATACTGATTAATGCAATTAGCCTCTGGTACAACTAACTTTAAATACAGCTAATCTCAAATACGATTAACCATAAATGCAGTCAGCATAAAAAGGTGGCGCGCCCGGGAGGATTCGAACCTCCGACCCCCTGATTCGTAGTCAGGTACTCTATCCAGCTGAGCTACGGGCGCATACCTTGTGACCATGCACTTTTTAACAAAGTAAAAGCACTTACTGGCCATGCGATTGGCGGAGAGAGAGGGATTCGAACCCTCGATAGGGCTATAAACCCTATACTCCCTTAGCAGGGGAGCGCCTTCAGCCACTCGGCCACCTCTCCTCAACGGCACGGCGCGAATATTACCGATTTAGTCTTCTTGTGTCTAGTCTTCTACGGATTTTTTTCGCACCGGCCATATCTTACATATAAGCTTACGCTTTAAGCATCGTTTCATCATGCGAGCTCGCAAGGCTTATTCCACTTCATTTTCACTGTTTCGTTCACGCTGAATACGCTGGTAAATCTCTTCACGGTGAACTGCCACATCTTTAGGCGCATTTACGCCGATACGTACTTGATTGCCTTTCACACCTAGCACGGTGACGGTGATTTCATCACCGATCATCAGCGTTTCGCCAACACGGCGAGTTAGGATGAGCATGGCTGATCTCCTTTTCAGACGTTTTATGCAACGGGATATGTCAGCCGGAGGCAACACCATGCCATTATGCGACATAGTGTTCCCTGTCACCAATGACTCCGGCTCCATGACACCTTATACCTCCCGTTGAAAGAAAGCTCACCACCACACGGCAGTAAGTACCCCTTCAGCGTAGAAGGTTTAAGGTATTAATGTTATTCAGATTCGATATCTGCCTTATCTAAACCAAAAGCTTTGTGTAATGCATTAACAGCAAGCTCCATATGCTTCTCATCAATCACGACCGAGATTTTAATCTCAGAGGTGGAGACCATACGGATATTGACGTTTTCGTCGGCTAGCACACGGAACATTTTCGACGCCACACCGGCGTGAGAACGCATACCGACACCCACTAAAGAGACCTTAGCAATATTGTCGTCGCCACGCAGCTCACCGCCGCCCAAATCAGGAATCACCGTCTCTTCAAGCAGCTTCTTAGTGGCTTTGTAATCGCCCTTAGCAACCGTAAAGGTAAAGTCGGTATAGTCTCCGGCCGGCGCCACGTTCTGCACGATCATGTCCACTTCGATATTGGCATCGGCAATGGGGCCTAGAATGCGTGACGCCACACCCGGCACGTCCGGTGTATTCAGCAGGGTTAATTTTGCTTCATTTTTGGTGAAAGCGATACCGGAGATCAGTGGTTCTTCCATAGCGTCCTCGTCTTGGTCGGCTTCTGCAACAATTAGGGTACCGGGGCCGTCTTCAAAGCTCGACAGCACCCGCAGGGGTACGTTGTACTTTCCGGCAAACTCTACCGCGCGGATCTGCAGCACTTTAGAGCCGAGACTGGCCAGTTCCAGCATCTCTTCCACGGTAATGCTCGTTAAGCGCTGGGCTTTGGAGCAGACGCGGGGATCGGTGGTGTATACCCCGTCAACATCGGTGTAAATCTGGCACTCATCGGCGCCTAGCGCGGCGGCTAGCGCCACCCCTGTGGTGTCAGAACCACCACGGCCCAGGGTGGTGATATTGCCGTCTTCATCGACCCCTTGGAACCCGGCCACAACCACTACCTGACCAGCGTCCAGATCGGCCTTGAGGTCTTCGGTTTCAATGCGCTGGATACGCGCCTTGGTATAGGCACTATCGGTATGAATACCTACCTGGGCGCCTGTGTGCGAAGTGGCTGGCACACCGATTTGCTGCAGCGCCATAGCGAGCAGTGAAATAGTTACCTGCTCGCCGGTCGACAGCAGCATATCCATCTCGCGCGGTGCGGGATCGTCGTTAAGCGCCTGTGCCATGTCCGTCAGGCGGTTGGTTTCGCCACTCATGGCGGAGACCACGACCACTACCTGATGGCCTTGATCGCGGAAGCCCTTAACCTTTTCCGCTACGGCCTTGATACGCTCGACAGAGCCCACCGAAGTGCCGCCGAACTTCTGTACGTATAGTGCCATATGCCGTTTTTCCTATGCGTTCGGGAATGGAGGGTGAAAGTGTCACAAGTTTTAAATAAATAATAAGGCCGGTGACAATAATGCCACCGGCCCAGAGGTTTAGCTAAGAACGTTTTCCAACCATGCTGGTACGCTCTTCAACGCATCCGGCAGGGCGTCGGGTTGACTACCTCCCGCTTGGGCCATGTCGGGGCGGCCACCGCCCTTCCCTCCTACCTGGGAGGCAACATGGTTCACCAGCTCGCCGGCTTTCACTCGGCCGGTCAGATCCTGGGTGACCCCAGCGATCAAACTCACTTTGCCCGCCGCCTGGTCGGCAACGCCGAGGATAATCACTCCAGAGCTTAGCTTGTTCTTAAGCTGGTCAAGGATGCCGCGTAAATCTTTGCCTGATACGCCATTCAGCTGCGTCGCCAGCAGCTTCACGCCATTGACCTCCTGCACCTGGCTGAGCATATCGCTACCCGCTGCACTGGCTAGTTTGGCCTTGAGCTGCTCAAGCTCTTTTTCCAGGCTACGGTTGCGCTCAACCAGTGATTCTACCCGCGCTTCGACCTGTTCAGGCTTGGTCTTCAAGCGCTCACCCAAGCGCTCGAGGCGGGCTTCCTGCTCGCGAAAGTGGGCCAGCGCATTTTCGCCGGTGATCGCTTCGATGCGGCGCACGCCAGAAGCAATGCCCACTTCGCTCATCACATGGCAGCAGCCAATATCACCGCTGCGTGCCACGTGGGTACCACCGCATAACTCGATCGAGAAGTCATCGGCCCCAATGGTCAGCACGCGCACGTTCTCGGCGTATTTGGCCTCAAACAGCGCTGCTGCGCCCTTGGCCTTGGCTTGATCCAGGCTCATCTGCTCGATCTTGGTCGGCGCATTAGCCAGAATCTGTTCGTTGACCAGCCGTTCGACTTCCGCCAGTTGCTCAGCGGTCATCGGCTCGAAGTGGCTAAAGTCGAAGCGCAGGCGCTCGGCGTTCACCAGCGAGCCTTTCTGCTGTACGTGATCACCCAGCACCATGCGCAGCGCTTTATGCAGCAGGTGGGTGGCTGAGTGATTGCGAATGGTGGCTGTGCGCAGGCTGGCATCCACTTCACCACGCACGCTTGCGCCAACGCTTAGCGAGCCTTCTACCATCATGCCCTGGTGAAGATGATGACCGCTCTGCTTTTGGGTATCAGTTACCTGGAAACGGCCGCCGTCGACATACAGGTAGCCGGTATCGCCCACCTGGCCGCCTGACTCGCCGTAAAACGGCGTGCGGTCTAGTACCACGACACCCTTCTGCCCCGCTTCCAGCGCTGCCAGTGGATTGCCCTCGCTGTCGACCAGCGCGGTTACCTTGGCCTGATCTTCCAAGCGGTCGTAGCCGGTAAAGGCAGTTTCGCCCTCCAACTCGATGGAGGCGGTGTAGTCGGCACCAAATTGGCTGGCCGCCCGTGCGCGTTCACGCTGGGCCTCTAACGCCTGCTGAAAGCCATCTTCGTCCAGGCTAACGCCACGCTCACGACAGACGTCGGCGGTAAGGTCGAAGGGAAAGCCGTAGGTATCATAAAGCTTAAACACCGTCTCACCCGGCAGCACCTTGCCATCCAACTCGGCCAGTGCCGCATTCAAGAGCCCCATACCGTGATCCAGGGTGCGTGCGAACTGCTCTTCTTCTTTCAGCAGTACACGGGCAATTTGATCGCTCGCTTCACGCAGTTCCGGATAAGCATCGCCCATCTCCGCATCCAGCGCCTCCACCAGCTTGTGGAAGAACGGCTCAACCGCGCCCAGCTTGTGGCCGTGACGAATTGCACGGCGAATGATCCGACGCAGGACATAGCCGCGCCCTTCGTTGGAAGGCAGCACGCCATCAGCAATCAGGAAGGCACAGGAACGGATATGGTCGGCAATTACGCGCAACGAAGGCGTAGCGGTATCAGGGTGCCCGGTCGCTTTCGCAGCGGCTTGCAGCAGGTTCTGGAACAGGTCGATCTCATAGTTGGAGTGGACGCCCTGCATGACAGCGGCGACACGCTCCAGCCCCATACCGGTATCGATGGAGGGCTTGGGCAGCGGGTTGAGCGTGCCCTGGGCATCGCGATCAAACTGCATGAACACCAGGTTCCAGATTTCGATATAGCGATCGCCATCCTCTTCCGGGCTGCCCGGCGGGCCACCCCAAACCTCAGGGCCGTGATCAAAGAAGATTTCCGAACTGGGGCCGCAGGGGCCGGTGTCGCCCATCTGCCAGAAGTTATCTTCATCCAGCTTGGAGAAGCGCTCAGGGTCGATGCCAATCTCATCTTTCCAGATGCGCTCAGCTTCGTCATCGCTGATGTGTACCGTTACCCACAGCTTGTCTTTGGGAAGTCCCAGCGTTTCGGTTAAAAACACCCAGGCAAAGCGAATGGCGTCGCGCTTGAAGTAGTCGCCAAAGCTAAAGTTACCCAGCATCTCAAAGAAGGTGTGGTGGCGTGCGGTATAGCCGACGTTGTCTAAATCATTATGCTTACCGCCCGCGCGAACGCAGCGCTGCGCAGAGGTGGCGCGCACGTAAGGGCGCGGATCGCGGCCTAGAAACACATCTTTAAACGGCACCATGCCGGCATTGGTAAACAGCAGCGTCGGGTCGTTGCCCGGCACTAATGAGCTGGTGGGTACAATCGTATGCCCCTGCTCTTCGAAGAAGGTGAGAAAGGCCTGTCTAATCTCTGCGCTTTTCATAGGGTATCCGTAACAAGAAAGCGTGATGTCCCAGGGCGCTGTTGCCGCTACCCTCAGGGGTCGCAAAGCAGCCATTATAGCGCAGTTGTCAAACGACTAAAGCCGCACTTAGTGGCAGAAAGGCAAACAGCCACGTAAACAACTGGATGAACAAGCGTATTAGAGCGCTACTAGAAATGTAAGAGGGGGTATTGTATAGGCTGGGGAAAACGTATTACAGACAGGAGAGCGCGTAGCGAATTTGTTCAAAATCGAAGCCGCGACTAGCGAGAAAACGTTCACGCCTAGCGCGCTCTTTGGGGGTCTCACCGGGGCTATCAAAACGCCGCGCCAGGGTTTCCCGGGCCAGCTCAAACCAGTCGACCTGCTCGCCCCCCTCCACTTCTTCAAAAGCGGTGGCAAGGGTTTCCTGGTCTATGCCGCGCTGGCGCAACTCGCCTTTAATACGAATCACGCCTTGGCCACGCAGTATGCGCGAGCGCACGAAACTGGCCGCAAAGCGCGCGTCAGACTGCAGCCCTTGTTCAACCAAGGCGTCCAGGCACTCATCAATAGCGGCATCGTCGAAAGACTTTTTCTTCAGACGCTGAGCAAGCTCGGCGCGGGAGTATTCGCGCCGAGCCAGTAAACCAATGGCGATATCACGGGGCGTAGCATCACGCTGGGAGGTGAATGCCATCAGCTTATCTTAGCTAGCATTAGCTTAGTGAGTATCGTCTTACAGCAGATCGTCATCACCCGCATCCAATTCTGCCGCTGCTTCGGCAGGCGCATCTTCCTTCTCCTTTTTAGGATCGGGCTTGGCCAAGAGCTGCTCACGAATCTGCGTTTCGATTTCGAGCATAATTTCCGGGTGCTCTTCCAGATACAGCGCTGAATTGGCTTTACCTTGACCGATTTTCTTACCTTTATAGCTGTACCAGGCACCGGCTTTGTCGACTAGGTTGCACTGCACGCCCAGGTCGATGACCTCACCGGCGTGGTAGATACCCTTGCCGTAAAGAATCTGGAATTCAGCCTGACGAAATGGCGGTGCCACCTTGTTTTTGACTACTTTCACGCGGGTTTCGTTACCGGTGACTTCATCACCCACTTTCACCGAGCCGGTACGACGAATATCCAGACGCACGCTGGCATAGAACTTCAGCGCGTTACCACCAGTGGTGGTTTCGGGGCTACCAAACATGACGCCGATCTTCATGCGGATCTGGTTGATGAAGATCACCAAGCAATTGGCGTTTTTGATATTACCGGTGATTTTACGCAGTGCCTGAGACATCAAACGCGCCTGTAGGCCAACGTGGGAATCACCCATTTCGCCTTCGATTTCAGCGCGCGGGGTCAACGCAGCGACCGAGTCGATAACAATCACGTCAACACCGCCGGAGCGTACCAGCATGTCGGTAATTTCCAGCGCCTGCTCGCCAGTGTCCGGCTGGGAAATCAGTAGATCATCCAGGTTGACGCCTAGCTTTTCTGCGTAGCTAGGGTCAAGGGCGTGCTCGGCATCCACGAAGGCACACACTTTGCCCTGTTTTTGCGCCTGAGCAATCACCGAAAGGGTCAGGGTCGTTTTACCCGACGATTCCGGGCCAAAGATTTCGCACACACGGCCAAACGGCAGCCCGCCGATGCCGAGGGCGATATCCAGACCCAATGAACCGGTGGAAACCGACGGCATGACGACACGCGGTGCGTCGCCTAGACGCATGACGGTGCCCTTGCCGAACTGACGGTCGATTTGGGTGAGTGCAGCGTTTAGCGCTTTAGTGCGGTTGTCATCCTGAGCCATTCAGAGATTCCTCATAACAAGCTGTATAATTAGCCAGTAGTATGCCAAAGATTGCGCCGTAAACAAATCCTTGATCGCGCTTTCTCTCATCTATTTTATCAACAGCCTTTTTGCATATGCGCCTTTTTCTTACGGCTGGTTCGTCTTGCTCGCCTTCTCGCGCTCATTCAGGCGCACCACCAGCCCAACCAAGGCCTGACGCACGGCCTGCTCTCGCACCGACTGACGGTCACCTGGAAAGTGAAAGCATTCAGCTTCCTGGGCAGCAGCATCTCCCCAGGCCAACCAAACCGTACCCACCGGCTTTTCAGCGCTCCCCCCCTCTGGGCCTGCAACACCGCTAACGGCAACAGCTAAGCCCGCGCCACTTTCATTACAGGCGCCCAGCACCATGGCTTTGACGACCTCCTTGCTGACAGCACCGTGCTCGGCCAGCGTGGTCTCAGGCACCCCCAATAAGCGCGTTTTAGCAGCATTCGCATAGGTCACATAGCCCGTCGTAAAGTAAGCAGAGCTACCCGCCACCTCGGTAATGGCGCTGGCAATGCCGCCCCCCGTACATGACTCAGCGGCGGTCACTTCCACATTCAACTGCTTACACAGCCGCCCCAGCCGCTGAGCTAACAGGGTTAAATCAAGATTTTTCAGGCTAGTTTCGCTGGGCACTATGGTCGCTCCTTCAAGTGAGTCGTCTATTCAGCGTAGAATACTGCGTTTAGCTTTCTCAAAGAAATTGCTCAATCAGGACGCCCATGTCACAGGCCACTCCCCCTAACACGCCCATGATCACGCAATATTTAAAGATCAAGCGCGAGCACCCCGAGGTACTGCTGTTCTACCGCATGGGGGATTTTTATGAACTGTTTTTCGACGACGCCAAGCGCGCCGCCGCACTGCTGGATATTACCCTTACCCAGCGTGGGCAGTCAGGCGGCAAGCCTATCCCGATGGCGGGCGTCCCCTATCACAGCGCTGAGGGCTATCTGGCCCGCCTCGTCGCCGGTGGGGAGTCGGTGGCTATTTGTGAGCAAATTGGCGACCCCGCGACCAGCAAAGGGCCCGTTGACCGCCAGGTGGTGCGTATCGTCACCCCCGGCACGCTCCACGATGAAGCGCTGCTCGATGCCCGCCGCGACAACGTGCTGGTATCCGTTTCACCCGGAAAAGAGAGCTGGGGCCTTGCCTGGCTGGAGCTCTCCAGTGGTCGCTTCAACGTACTGGAAGTAGACAGCGAAGCCGAAATGCTCGCCGAGCTGACGCGTCTCTCCCCGGCCGAGCTGCTGGTACCCGAAAGCTTAACGCTACCCGAGGCCTGGTCGCAGAAACGCAGCCTGCGCCGCCAGGGCGAGTGGCTGTTTGATTTGGAAAGCGCTACCCGTAGCCTCTGCGACCAGTTCGAAGTGCAGGATTTACGTGGCTTTGGCTGTGCGCACTTAACCTCTGCGCTAATTGCTGCCGGGGTATTGATCGATTATGCCCGGGACACTCAGCGCTCGCGCCTGCCCCACGTGACCGCCATCAGCGTTGAGAACCGCGACGACGCGGTGGTGATCGACGCTGCCAGCCGCCGTAATCTGGAAATTGATATCAACCTGGGCGGCAGCAGCGACAACACCCTGGCCAGCGTGCTGGATACCTGTACCACCGCCATGGGTTCACGGCTACTCAAACGCTGGCTTAATCGGCCACTGCGTCAACGCGAGATTGTCCAGGCCCGTCATGCGGGTGTGGCGCTGCTAAGCCTGGATGCCGCCTATATGCCGCTGCGCGAGACGTTGAGCGCGGTGGGCGACGTGGAGCGCATTCTGGCCCGGGTGGCGCTGTATAGCGCCCGCCCGCGCGATTTGGCACGGCTGCGGGATGCACTGGTAACGCTTCCGGAACTGGAGCAACAGCTTAGCGAGGTTGAGAGCGGCAGTGCGCTGGATAACCTGCGCCCGCATATTCGCCCCTACCCAGAAATGGCCGATATGCTCAGCCGGGCGCTGGTAGAAAATCCGCCGGTGGTGATCCGCGATGGCGGGGTGATTGCCGATGGCTTTGATTCAGAGCTCGATGAGCACCGTGGCATGGCCGAAAACGCGGGCGACTATCTTATTCAGCTCGAGCTTCGCGAGCGCGAGCGCACGGGGCTAGCCAATCTCAAAGTGGGCTACAACCGGGTGCACGGCTACTTTATTGAGCTACCGCGTTCACAAGCCCAGCAGGCGCCCGCCGACTATATTCGCCGCCAGACACTTAAAAATGCCGAGCGGTTCATTATCCCCGAGCTCAAAGAGTTTGAAGATAAGGCACTCTCCGCTAAATCTCGCGCGTTGACGCGTGAAAAATGGCTCTACGATCGCCTGCTTGGCGATCTCAACGCAAGCCTTCACGCGCTGCAGAGCACCTCGCAAGCCTTGGCGGAACTGGACGTACTGTGCGCCTTTGCCGAGCGCGCCGAGGCGCTGAACTGGGTGCGTCCAACACTCAGCGAAACCACCGGGATTCAAATTGACGCGGGACGACATCCGGTGGTCGAGCAGGTGAGCGAGACACCCTTTGTGCCCAACGACGTGACGCTCAATCCTGACCAGCACATGCTGATTATTACCGGCCCTAACATGGGCGGTAAATCGACCTATATGCGTCAGACGGCGCTCATCGCCCTTCTCGCTCACTGCGGCAGTTTTGTGCCCGCCGATGCCGCCGAGATCGGCCCGCTGGATCGAATATTCACCCGCATTGGCTCATCGGATGACTTGGCCGGCGGGCGCTCTACCTTTATGGTCGAGATGACTGAAACCGCCAACATTCTCCACAATGCCACCCAGCAAAGCTTGATCCTGATGGATGAAATTGGCCGCGGCACCAGTACCTTTGACGGTCTGTCGCTCGCCTGGGCAAGCGCTGAACATTTGGCAAAAGGACGCGCGCTAACGCTGTTTGCGACCCACTACTTTGAAATGACGGCGCTGCCTGAGCATATGGAAGGGGTGGCCAATATCCACCTAACGGCGACCGAGCATGGC
Organism: Halomonas sp. IOP_14; assembly: GCF_021021315.1. NCBI lineage: Bacteria > Pseudomonadati > Pseudomonadota > Gammaproteobacteria > Oceanospirillales > Halomonadaceae > Halomonas > Halomonas sp. IOP_14. The sequence goes on from NZ_JAINWD010000017.1 coordinate 62,660, forward strand.
GACAGCATTGTGTTTATGCACCGCATCGAAGCGGGCCCGGCCAGCCAGAGCTATGGTTTACAGGTGGCGCAATTAGCGGGTGTGCCCAACCATGTGATTAAACGTGCCCGCGAGAAGCTGATAAGTTTGGAGCAGCGCGATGTGGATAACACGGCGCAGGCGCCGCGAACCGCACCGCAGCAAAACGATCTGTTCGCCGCTGCACCGCATCCGGTGGTCGAGGCGTTGGAAAACGTCGATATGGATGGTTTAACACCGCGGGAAGCGCTATCACTATTGTATCAGTGGCGAGACCTGATCTAATGGTGCTTATAGCATGAAAGGCGATAAGTTAGATTCAGGTGCCAGGGCAGGTTGAAGCGAGGGTCTTTCGACAGGGCCGGAAAATGTTCCCGACTATTCCGGCATTTCCGCCATCCATGGCGGTCAGATGTCGAAAGTAGCGTCTTCGCGGAAACCTGTACTGGCATTGCTACCAACTGGGATCATATGGCGCTTGCCGCCAGGTATGCGCACCTCTAGAATGTCGTTCAAACTTTTAGCTTATAAAAAACGGCTGATTTATAACCATTCACGATTGACCATGGCTGGGAGTTACCCGGCCCTGCAAGAGGGATAGCAAGATGACGTTTGTCGTTACCGAGAACTGCATCCAGTGCAAATACACCGACTGTGTGGAAGTCTGCCCGGTCGACTGTTTTTACGAGGGCCCGAACTTCCTGGTCATTCATCCTGACGAGTGTATCGACTGCGCGCTGTGTGAGCCCGAGTGCCCCGCCGAGGCGATATTCTCCGAGGATGAGCTGCCGGATGGACAGGAGGCCTTTATCGAGATTAACGCTGAGATGGCCGAAGTATGGCCCAACATCGCCGAAAGAAAAGACCCGCTGCCGGACGCCGAAGAGTGGGATGGCAAGCCCGGCAAGCTTGAGAAACTAGAGCGCTAAACGCTGTGACGGTTTAAAAATCAGCACATAGCTCTTTTTAAAGGCTCTCTTTAAAAATTCTCTTTAAACCAGCGCTGGTTGTTAAAAACAGCGCTGGTTTTTTTGTGTTTTCAAAAGTGTATCGTCAAAAATGTGCTGCCAAATTGCGGGCAAAAAAAGGCGACCCGTAGGCCGCCCGCTCCAAGCACTTCCTCTGACCACTCCCTGGATCAACCTCCTCAGATGACGTCCTTGCCAGGGCTCACCTCACTGTATCACCCGGCGCATCTGACCTACATCCCGCTGCATCCTGACTGAAGCGTCCTTGCCTCCCCTTGTCCTGTGTATATTGTGTCAGATCATGGCCGCTTCTCAACAAAGCCAAAATGCAAAAGGGCGAGTCGCTGCGACTCGCCCTTTTTAAAAAACTACTTATTAAACAATATCTTAAACTTTACTTAGTGGCAAAGTAAGCTATTTCTTACCCTAAACCGAGCGATTCTCGTCGGTATTTGTAAGATATCTCTTACAAAATTTTGAGACATCTCTTACAAGCACCTCTAAAAATTCGCTCGATATTGGCATTTTACTGCCCTTTAATGGCTTTCAAACCTGGGTAGGTCACATCACCCAGCTCTGCTTCAATCACCAGCAAACGGTTGTACTTGGCAACCCGATCAGAGCGGCAAAGTGAGCCCGTTTTGATCTGACCGGCACAGGTACCCACCGCCAAATCGGCAATGGTGGTATCTTCGGTTTCACCGGAGCGGTGAGAAATAACCGCCGTAAAGCCAGCATCCTGCGCCATCTTAATCGCGTCCAGCGTCTCGGAGAGCGAGCCGATCTGGTTGAACTTGATCAGGATAGAGTTACCGATCTGCTCATCGATACCGCGCTTGAGAATCTTGGTATTGGTCACGAATAGGTCATCGCCCACCAGCTGCACTTTATCGCCCAGCTTATCGGTCAGCGCTTTCCAACCCGCCCAATCCGATTCATCCATGCCGTCTTCGATAGACACAATCGGGTAATCGGCACACAGGCCTGCCAGGTAATCGGTAAAGCCTTGGGCGTCGTAGCTTTTGCCTTCACCGGAAAGGTTGTACTGACCGTCTTTGTAAAACTCAGACGAAGCACAATCCAGCGCCAGCGTGACGTCTTTACCCAGCTCATAGCCAGCATCGGCAACGGCTTGTTTAATCACCGCTAGCGCATCAGCGTTAGACGCCAGGTTAGGCGCAAAGCCGCCCTCGTCACCGACGGATGTAGAGAGCCCTTTCGCGGAGAGCACTTTCTTCAGCGCGTGGAAAATTTCCGCGCCCATGCGCAGCCCTTCACGGAAGTTAGGCGCGCCCACTGGCTGCACCATAAATTCCTGGATATCGACGTTGTTATCCGCGTGCTCGCCGCCGTTGATGATGTTCATCATCGGCACCGGCATGCTGTACTGGCCAGGTTGACCGTAGAGCTCGGCAATGTGGGCGTAGAGCGGTACGCCTTTGGCGTTAGCAGCTGCTTTAGCCGCCGCCAGCGAAACGGCTAGGATGGCATTCGCCCCCAGATTCGCTTTGTTTTCAGTGTCGTCCAGCGCCAACATGGCATCGTCCAAGCCGCGCTGATCACGCGCATCCATGCCCATCAGCGCTTCACGAATTTTGCCATTGACCGCATCGACTGCTTTCAGCACGCCTTTGCCCAGGTAGCGCGACTTATCGCCGTCACGCAGCTCTAACGCTTCCCGGGAGCCGGTTGAGGCACCGCTGGGGGCACAGGCTTCGCCGACAGCACCGCTGGCTAGGCGGACGTGCGCTTGCACGGTCGGGTTACCACGGGAATCCAGCACTTCCAACGCACTGATAGCAACAATTTTGGTCATGGCAGTATCCTTTCCTGTTAGTCAGATAAAATTATTAATATAACGACCTGATTAGCTAAATACAGCTTAGCGAATCGTTAGCGGCTCAAACCCTTTGACCAGCGCATCCAACTGGGCAAGCTGAGTCAAGAACGGCTCTAATTGATCCAGCGGCAATGCACAGGGACCATCGCATTTGGCGTTGTCTGGGTCAGGGTGGGCTTCCAAAAACAGCCCGGCAAGGCCGACAGCCACGCCTGCACGCGCTAACTCAGCCACCTGGGCACGGCGCCCATCAGCACTATCGGCACGCCCACCGGGGCGCTGCAGCGCGTGGGTCACATCGAAAAATACCGGGTAGCCGGTTTGCTTCATATCACCAAAGCCCAGCATATCAACAATCAGATTGTTGTAACCAAAGCTTGAGCCGCGCTCGCAGAGCATCAACTGGTCGTTACCCGCTTCCTGGAACTTGCTGAGGATATGACGCATTTCATGGGGCGCCAAAAACTGCGGCTTTTTGATATTGATAACCGCGCCGGTTTTGGCCATGGCGACCACCAAATCAGTTTGGCGAGCCAAAAAGGCCGGCAGTTGGATAATGTCAGCGACTTCAGCGGCTGCTTGCGCCTGCCAAGGCTCGTGAACGTCAGTGATGATCGGCACGTTGTGGCGAGCTTTGATATCGGCCAGTATCTGCAGCCCTTTCTCGATACCCGGGCCGCGGTAGGAGTGAATCGAACTGCGATTGGCTTTGTCAAAGCTGGCCTTAAAAACGTAGGGCATACCCAGCTTCTGGGTCACCGTGACGTAGGCTTGAGCGACTTCGTCGGCAAGATCGGCCGACTCCAGTACGTTCATGCCACCCAGCAGCATAAGCGGCAAGGAGTTACCGGCGGTTAAGCCGGCAACGTTAATATGACGCTCTTGAGATCGGTCTTGAGAAGCCATGCTTCTGCCCTCTTATTCCTGCGAGTTCGCGTGGGCGCGACTGCGCGCTGTTTTGTAATCCAAGGCGGCGTTCACAAAGCCAGAGAACAGCGGGTGACCATCACGGGGAGTAGAAGTGAACTCCGGGTGGAACTGGCAGGCTACGTACCAAGGGTGGTCAGCCAGCTCGATGACTTCAACCAGCGATTGGTCGACGCTCTTGCCTGAGATAACCAAGCCCGCCTTTTCAAGCTCATCGATAAACTGGTTATTGACCTCGAAGCGGTGACGGTGGCGCTCGACAATCTCATCCGAGCCGTAGGCTTCGCGTGCTTTGGTTCCCGATGCCAAATGGCATACCTGGCCACCTAAGCGCATGGTGCCACCTAAATCAGACGCTGCATCACGCAGCTCGACTTTGCCTTCTGGGCTTAGCCATTCGGTGATCAAACCTACTACCGGGTGCTGGGTGTCGTGGGTGAACTCGGTAGAGTTGGCGTCGTTCCAGCCTGCCACATTACGGGCAAACTCAATCACCGCCACCTGCATACCCAGGCAAATACCCAGATATGGCACGTTGTTTTCGCGGGCGAATTGAGCGGTCATAATCTTGCCTTCTACGCCACGTTCGCCAAAGCCGCCGGGCACCAGAATAGCGTCTTTACCCGCCAAGCGCTCGGTGCCATGACGCTCAATGTCTTCGGAGTCAATATAGTCGACATTGACCTTGATACGACCCTGGATACCGGCATGAATCAGCGCTTCGTTGAGCGACTTGTAGGCATCCAGCAGCTCCATGTATTTACCGACCATGGCAATACTGACGGATTTGAGCGGGTTGAGCTTGGCATCAAGTACCTTCACCCACTCGGATAAATCTGCTTCCGGGGCTTCCAGGCGCAGCTTATCGCAAACGATCTCGTCCAGACCGTGTTCATGGAGCATCAGCGGAATGCGATAGATCGTATCGGCATCCTGCAGCGGTACCACGGCACGCTCTTCGACGTTGGTGAACAGAGCGATTTTGCGGCGCTCGCTCTCTTCCAGCTCAACTTCGCTGCGGCAAATCAGAATATCCGGCTGGATACCGATAGAGCGCAGCTCTTTAACGCTGTGCTGGGTCGGCTTGGTTTTGGTCTCACCCGCCGTTTTGATGTAGGGCACCAGGGTCAGGTGCATAAACAGCGCGCGGTTGGCGCCCTGCTCACTACGAATTTGGCGGATCGACTCCAGGAAAGGCAGTGATTCGATATCACCAACCGTGCCGCCGATCTCTACCAGCGCCACATCAAAACCTTCACCGCCCGCGTAAACGCGCTCTTTAATCTCGTCGGTGATATGCGGAATGACCTGGACGGTGCCACCGAGATAGTCGCCCCGACGCTCTTTACGCAGCACGTGCTCGTAAACACGGCCGGTCGTAAAGTTGTTGCGCTGGGTCATTTTGGTGCGAATAAAGCGCTCGTAATGCCCGAGATCAAGATCGGTTTCGGCGCCATCTTCTGTGACGAACACCTCACCGTGCTGGAAGGGGCTCATGGTGCCCGGATCCACGTTGATGTACGGGTCGAGCTTGAGCATGGTGACCTTAAGGCCGCGGGCCTCTAAAATCGCCGCAAGCGAGGCGGAGGCGATGCCCTTGCCAAGAGAGGACACAACGCCGCCGGTCACGAAGATATATCGTGTCATGGATAACCTGTCGAAACGTGATCAGAAGGCACGGCAGAAAGCCACGCCAGGATGGGTCGACAGACTAGCAGATTACGACCTAAGGCTCAATTTGAACTGCACTGCTTAAAGTACGCACTGTCATTCTGAAGCATCGCATCTTGTCATTGCGAGGAGCGCAGCGACGCGGCAATCTAACCCAGATCGCCACGCTTCGCTCGCGATGACATTATGCTAAATATGCGCTGTAATTGTGAAGCATCGCGCCCTGTCATTGCGAGGAGCGCAGCGACGCGGCAATCTAACCCAGATCGCCACGCTTCGCTCGCGATGACATGAAGCTAAATACGCGCTGTAAATTGTGAAGCATCGCGCCCTGTCATTGCGAGGAGCGCAGCGACGCGGCAATCTAACCCAGATCGCCACGCTTCGCTCGCGATGACATTAAGCCTATAAAGGCACTTCTTTCACACGCCCAGGTAATCCAGAATACCTTCTGCAGCCTGGCGACCTTCGTAAATCGCCGTGACCACCAAATCAGAACCGCGCACCATATCGCCACCGGCAAAGATTTTTTCGTTGCTGGTTTGGAAGGCGTACTGGCCGTGCTCCGGCGCGGTGACGCGATCGCGCTCGTCCACCTGAATATTGGCGCTATCGAACCACGGTGCAGGGCTTGCCTGGAAACCGAAGGCGATAACCACGGCATCCGCCGCAATGATCTCTTCAGAACCGGGCACTACTTCAGGACGCTGACGGCCGTTTTCATCAGGTTCACCCAAGCGTGTGCGCACAACCTTCACGCCCTCGACCTTCTCTTCACCGACGACCGCCACCGGCTGACGGTTGAACAGAAACTCAACGCCCTCTTCACGAGCATTGGAGACTTCACGGCGCGACCCCGGCATGTTGCCTTCGTCACGACGGTACGCACAGGTCACGCTGGTAGCGTTTTGACGAATCGAGGTACGGTTACAGTCCATCGCCGTATCACCGCCGCCCAGCACTACCACACGCTTGCCTTCCATAGAGATATAGTCGTTGGGATCTTTTTCAAAGCCCAGGCAGCGGTTGACGTTGGCAATCAGGAAATCGAGGGCCTTGTACACGCCCGGCAGATCTTCACCGGGGAAGCCGCCTTCCATGTATTTATAAGTCCCCATCCCCAGGAAGACCGCGTCGTACTCCTGCATCAAGGTCTCAAACTCGATATCGGTGCCAATCTCGGTATTCAGGCGGAACTCGACGCCCATCTCTTCAAAGACTGCCCGGCGGCGCTCCATCACGCTCTTTTCCAGCTTGAACTCGGGAATACCAAAGGTCAGCAGGCCACCGATTTCCGGGTACTTGTCGAACACCACCGGCTTGACGCCGTTACGGGCCAAAATATCCGCACAGCCCAGGCCCGCGGGGCCTGCGCCAATGATGGCGACTTTTTTATCCGTCCAGGTAACGTGGGACATATCCGGACGCCAGCCCATGGCAAACGCCGTATCGGTGATGTACTTCTCCACCGAGCCGATGGTGACGGCACCAAAGCCGTCATTCAGCGTGCAGTCGCCTTCGCACAGACGATCCTGCGGGCACACGCGACCACATACTTCGGGCAGCGAGTTGGTTTTGTGCGACAGCTCAGCGGCTTCAATAATGTTGCCTTCCACCACCAGCTGTAGCCAGTTGGGAATATAGTTGTGCACCGGGCACTTCCACTCACAGTACGGGTTACCGCAGTGCAGGCAGCGATGCGCCTGGCTCGCCGCATCGGTGGGCTTGTAAGGTTCGTAAATTTCCGCAAACTCTTTGGCACGGGCACGGGCGTCTTTCTTCTGTGGATCCTGACGACCCACATCAACAAACTGAAAATCGTTATTTAAACGGTTAGCCATGATCTCTCTCCTGTCAGCGTGAGGGGCATAAACGGGTTATTGCGGCTGACGCCGAGACTGATCCAGCAAACTACCCAAGCTGGCCGCTTTTGGCTTAACCAGCCAGAAGTGGCGCGCATAGTCGCTGAAGTCTTCCAGAATAGCCGCCCCACGCGCGGAACCCGTCGCGGCCACATAGGCTTCGATCATTTCACGCAGGTGACGACGATACGCCTCCATGGCCTCTGTGTTAACGCGGTGAATCTCGACCAGTTCGTGGTTGTACTTATCCACGAAGGTGCGCTCTTCATCCAACACATAGGCAAACCCACCGGTCATGCCCGCGCCGAAGTTGACTCCGGTCTCACCGAGCACGCAGACCAAACCGCCGGTCATATATTCGCAACAGTGGTCGCCAGCGCCCTCGATCACCGCTGAGGCACCAGAGTTACGTACTGCAAAGCGCTCGCCCGCGGTACCGGCGGCGAATAGCGTTCCGCCGGTGGCACCGTAAAGGCAGGTGTTGCCGATAATGGCCGTTTTATGACTCTCAAACTGGCTGACTTTGGGCGGCACAATCACGATACTGCCGCCATTCATACCCTTGCCGACGTAGTCGTTGGCGTCGCCTTCCAGGAAGAGATTCAGACCCCGAGCATTCCACACCCCGAAGCTCTGCCCCGCCACGCCAACGAAATTGGCCGTGACCGGCGCCGCTTCTAGCCCCTCTTCACCATAGCGTTTGGCAATGGCACCAGAGGTGAGTGCGCCCACGCTGCGGTCACAGTTGGTGATGGTGAAGTGGAATTCACCGCCCGACTGGCTTTCGATAGCATCTTTCAGCGCCGCCAGCACTTCCTGGTTTTTAGCGCCCGGATCGTGGGGCACGTTACGGCTAACCCTGCAGAACTGCGGCGCATCTTTGGGTACAAAATCATTGGCCAGCAGCGGCGTTAGATCGAGCTTACGCTGGGAAGCCGTATCGCCTTCAAGTACTTCCAAAAGGTCGGTACGCCCGATCAAATCAGTGAGCTTGCACACACCGAGCATGGCCATCAGCTCACGCACTTCTTCGGCGATAAAGCGGAAGTAGTTCTTGACCATATCCACGGTGCCGCGGAAGTGCTCGCCGCGCAGGAAGTCATCCTGAGTCGCGACCCCAGTGGCACAGTTGTTGAGGTGACAGATGCGCAGGTACTTACAGCCCAACGCCACCATGGGCGCGGTGCCGAAACCGAAGCTCTCGGCGCCAAGAATCGCCGCTTTGACAACATCCAGACCGGTTTTCAGGCCGCCATCGGTCTGCAGGCGAATCTTGTCGCGCAGCCCGTTGATGCGCAGCGCCTGATGCACTTCCGGCAGCCCCAGCTCCCAGGGTGAACCGGCGTGTTTGATCGAGGTCAGCGGGCTTGCCGCTGTACCGCCGTCGTAGCCTGATACGGTAATCAAATCCGCGTAGGCCTTGGCCACACCGGTGGCGATCGTGCCGATCCCCGGCTCGGAAACCAACTTCACCGACACCTGAGCCTCAGGATTGACCTGCTTGAGGTCAAAAATCAGCTGGGCCAAATCCTCGATAGAGTAAATATCGTGGTGCGGGGGCGGCGAAATCAGCGTGACGCCAGGGACTGCGTAGCGCAGCCGAGCAATCAGTTGGTTTACCTTGCCGCCAGGTAGCTGACCGCCCTCACCTGGCTTGGCACCTTGGGCGACTTTGATCTGCAGCACTTCCGCATTGACCAGATACGCCGGGGTCACGCCAAAGCGGCCTGAAGCAATCTGCTTGATCTTGGAGCTGCGAATGGTGCCGTAGCGGGCTGGATCTTCACCGCCCTCACCGGAGTTGGAACGCCCGCCGGCTTCGTTCATGGCCTGGGCCAGCGCTTCGTGGGCTTCCGGCGATAGCGCACCCAGTGACATACCGGCGCTATCAAAGCGCGGCAATAAATCTTCAACCGGCTCTACGTCTTCCAGCGCAATCGGTGTTTCCGCAGGCTTGAGCTTGAGCAAGTCACGAATAGTGGCCACAGGCCGCTCGTTCACCAATTGAGCAAACTTTTTCCACTTGGTATAGCTGCCTTCCTGAACCGCCGCCTGTAGTGACATCACCACATCGGGGTTGTAGGCGTGGTACTCGTGGCCGTGCACATACTTGAACATGCCGCCCTGGGAGATGCCTTTACGGGGAATCCAGGCATCTTTCGCCAGCAGCGCTTGCTGCATCTGAAGCTCGGCAAAACCGGCGCCTTGAATGCGCGACGCCATACCGACAAAGCAGAGATCCATTACTTCATCTGCCAAGCCCACGGCTTCAAACAGCATCGAGCCGCGGTAGGAAGCCAACGTCGAGATACCCATTTTAGACAGGATCTTGAACAGGCCTTTCTGCAGCCCTTTACGGTAGTTCTCACGACCGTCAGCCGGGTTGCCGGTCAGCTCGCCCGTGCGGTGCATATCCGCCATGACCTGATAAGCGAGCCATGGATAAACCGCCGTAGCGCCCACGCCAAACAGCACCGCCATTTGGTGGGCGTCGCGAGCGTAGCCGGTTTCTATCACGATGTTGGCGTTGGGGCGCAGCGCCAACCGGCCTAAGTGAGAGTGCACGGCACCCACGGCCAGGGCAGCCTGAATGGGGATCAGCCCTTTCGTCAGCTCCGCATCGGTGAGCACCAAAATGACCTTACCGGCGCGGACTTGAGCTTCGGCCTCTTCACATAAAGCCTTAAGCGCTTGATGCAAGCTCTGCTGTTCGGGATCGTAACCCAACGACAGTGTATAGCTGGCAAACGCAGGATCGTCCTGGCTAACCAGAGCGGTAAACTTGCGTGGGGACAGTACCGGCGTGGTCAAGATCAAGCGGTGCGCGTGCTCAGGCGTCGCTTTAAAGACGTTAAGCTCAGCGCCACAGCAGGTTTCCAGCGACATCACGATCGCTTCGCGCAGCGGGTCGATGGGCGGATTGGTGACCTGGGCAAACTTCTGACGGAAGAAGTCAGTTAGCAGGCGCGGGCGGCTCGACAGCACCGCCATGGGCGTATCGTCGCCCATGGAGCCAACGGCTTCCTGACCACTCTCTGCCAGCGGGCGCAGCACCTGGTCACGCTCTTCGAAGCTAACCTGGAACAACTTCTGCTGAACGTTGAGCGAATCGGCATCCATGGTTTGGAAACGCGCAAGCTCGGTCAGTGCCGACTCTAAATAGTTCGCCTCCTGCTTAAGCCAACGCTTATAGGGGTAGGCGGATTTCAGCCGCTCATCGATATCGGTGGTGTGCAGCACTTCGCCGGTTTCGGTATCCACGGCGAGCATTTGACCAGGGCCAACGCGGCCTTTAGCGACCACGTCTTCCGGCTTATAGTCGTAGGTGCCAATTTCAGAGGCCAGGGTAATATAGCCATTCTTGGTCATTACCCAGCGCGCCGGACGCAGGCCGTTACGGTCAAGCATACACACCGCTTGGCGGCCGTCGGTCATCACTACGCCCGCCGGGCCGTCCCACGGCTCCATGTGCATGGAGTTGTATTCGTAGAAGGCGCGCAGCTCGGCGTCCATGGTCTCTACGTTCTGCCAGGCGGGCGGCACCATCATGCGTACCGCGCGATGCAGCTCCATACCGCCGGTCAGCAACACTTCCAGCATGTTGTCCATACTGGAGGAGTCGGAGCCGGTGGTGTTAACGATCTCGTCCAGCTCGGTGATATCCGGCAGACGCTCGTTAACGAAGTTGGCTTTACGCGAGTTCGCCCAGCCGCGGTTGGCCTCAATGGTGTTGATCTCGCCGTTATGGGCCAATAGACGGAACGGCTGTGCCAACGGCCAGCGCGGCGCGGTATTGGTCGAGAAGCGCTGGTGAAACACGCAGATGGCGGTTTCCAGGCGCGGGTCATTCAAGTCCTGATAAAACGCCGGTAGGTCTTCCGGCATCACCAGGCCTTTATAGGAGACCACTTCTGACGAGAGCGAGGCGACGTAGAAGTCTTCTTCACCGCGTAGCGCCTGCTCGGCACGGCGGCGGGCCATAAACAGGTCAACATCGAAGTGTTCACCCTGGCCTGGCTGCACAAACAGCTGACGAATACGTGGCAGGCAGTCCAGCGCCATGGGGCCGCAAACGCTGGAATCGGTGGGCACATCGCGCCAGCCAACCACGTTCAGCCCACGTGCTTCCAGCTCGCCAGTCAGGGTATCGCGGGCATGCGCTTCACGGGCATCATCGTTGGGTAGAAACACCACACCCACGGCAAAGCGTTCGCCCAGCTCAGCATCAAACGCCTCTTTGGCCAGCGCCTGCATAAACGGGGTCGGCATTTTCAACAGCAGACCGCAGCCATCGCCGGTTTTGCCGTCGGCAGCGATACCACCCCGGTGGGTCATGCAAGTCAGGGATTCAATGGCAGTTTTCAGCAAATCGTGGCTAGCCTGGCCTTCCATATGGGCAATCAGGCCAAAACCACAGTTATCGCGAAACTCGCCAGGCTGGTGAAGACCTCTATTCATGGGCGTGCCTCTACTAGTCAGCGTATTTTTTTAGCAGCGTGCTTATGGTATAAAGGACGGTTTCGCTTTTTTTATAGTGCTTATAACCTGCCCAGAATGGGGTACTTCCCAAGTTCGCTGCCGCAACAAAATGGCCGGTCAGCATAGCGATTGCTAGCCACTTTGCGCAATCTCTTGGCGCCCACATTGTTAGAGAAACTCTTTTCAAATCCTGTATTTGCATCCTCATTCAAGGAAAAAATACATATACTTCAACCACTTGTAACAAGGTAAAACGCTATTTTAACGCTCTTTATTTTCCATTAAACTTTAGTCTAAACAGCGCCCAAAAACCCATGCCGATAGCGCATAAGGCATACGGATTATATAAAACAGCGTTCGACAAATGGGCTCACGATGTAGCCGAGCGAATAAAAAACCGCCCAATGAAAACCACTCTACGTAAGGAGCGATCCATTGGGCGGGTAGGATATAGCTGGCCAGTTTTTGGAATGAATAAGTTTTGAAATGACTAGCTTGTGAAAGGATTACTTTTCCACTGGACAGCGCGGGTAATCATCGAGCAGCGTGCGAAGGACATCAACGGGCGTGGCATCGCTAACACAAGCATCGCCCAGGGCGTTAAGCAGCACCAATCGCAGCCGCGTATCGATATTTTTCTTATCCAGCCGCATGCGGGTTAAAAAGTCATCGCTGGTCATATTCGCCGGTGCCGCTAACGGTAGCTCGGCGCTCTCGATCACCGCCAGGCTGCGTGCTAGCGCCGCATCGGTGAGCCAGCCCAAGCGTCGGGAAAGCGTTGCCGCCATGGCCATGCCAGCGCCCACGGCTTCGCCGTGTAGCCAGTTGCCGTAGCCCTGATGCGCCTCAATGGCATGACCAAAGGTGTGGCCCAGGTTGAGCAGCGCGCGGACGCCCTGTTCCGTCTCATCTTCGGCAACAATGTCTGCTTTGATTTGGCAACTGCGCGCAATGGCGTCTGCGACGACCTCAGGCTCCACATCAAGTAGTGCGGGCATGTTGGCTTCCAGCCAGCTTAAAAACGCTTCGTCGCGGATCAGGCCGTACTTGATAACCTCGGCCAGCCCGGCGGAGAGTTCGCGACGGGGCAGACTCTTGAGCGTATCAATATCCACCAGCACCGCTTTGGGCTGCCAGAAGGCGCCAATCATGTTTTTCCCCAGCGGATGGTTAACGCCGGTTTTACCCCCCACCGACGAATCCACCTGGGAAAGCAGCGTGGTGGGCACTTGGATAAACGCTACACCTCGCTGATAGGAAGCGGCGGCGTAGCCGACCATATCGCCGATCACTCCACCGCCTAAAGCAATTAGCGTGCAGCGGCGGTTAAAACCGGCCTCTAGCAGCGCGTCCCAAATACGGCTGACCTGTTCGATGGTTTTGTATTGCTCGCCATCGGGGAGTATGACCGTGCGCACTTCCAGATGATCCGGCAGGCTAGCGCAAAGCGTGTCCAGGTAGAGCGGCGCGATAGTCTCGTTAGTGACGACCATCACCTGCTGGCCGGCCAGATAAGGCGTTAGCATATCGGCACGCCCCATCAGCTCGGTGCCAATATGAATCGGATAGCTGCGCTCGTCTAAAGCAACATGAAGGGTGCGTTGCGCGCTGGCTGTCGAGTTCATGGCGATACCTTATGGTTAAGCGTTTTAGCCGACGATGATGAGGGCTCGAGTGGATCTACCAGCCGATGCACCCGGCGCAGGATTTCATTGACCACCGCTCGCGGGCTGCGCCGGTCGGTGCGCACGGCAATATCCGAGGTGGCGCGATAAAGCGGGTCGCGCTGGGCAAACATATCGTTGAGCACCTGCTCGCGGTTGGCGCACTGCAGCAGTGGCCGGTTGCGATCTTTCGCTGTCCGTTTGAGCTGCTGGTCGACGGTGGTCAGCAGATAAACCACCGTGCCACGCTCGCGAAGTGCGCGGCGATTCTCTTCGCGCAGCACCGCACCGCCGCCTGTGGCGACGACGACCGGAGAGAGCCGGGTTAGCTCATCAATCATATGAATTTCCCGCAGGCGAAAGCCTTGTTCGCCCTCGACATCAAAAATCCACGGGATATCTGCCCCGCAGCGGTCTTGGATGGCGTGGTCACTGTCGTAAAACGGGCGCGCAAGCTCGGCCGCCAATAGGCGACCAATGGTGCTTTTGCCAGCCCCCATGGGGCCTATGAGAAATAAATTGGGTAAATCCTGCATCAGCGAACCGTTAAGCCATCGTCTAGGAGTCGTGGAGTAATAAAGACTAACAACTCTACCTTTTCATTGCTCTCTTCGGTATAGCGAAACAGTCTACCGAGCAAAGGAATATCACCCAAAAGCGGTGTTTTGGCGATTTGGCGCAGCTCTTCGGTGGTCAAAATTCCGCCTAACACCACCGTTTGGCCGTTATCTACCAGCACTTGGGTCTCAATTTGGTTGGTATCAATCGGCGGTTCACCGCCAAACGCCGATTCACGAAAGCTGTCATTTTTAATCACCAGATCCATAATAATGCGGTTATCCGGGGTAATCTGCGGGGTGACTTCCAATGAAAGCTCGGCTTCTTTGAATTCGGTATCCGGATTGTCGTTGCCATCCACACTCTGGAAGGCACGCTCTTCACCCTGGCTAATTTTGGCGGTACGTTGATTGGCGGTAATAATTCTAGGCTGAGAAATAGTCTGGCTTTTCCCTTCACTTTCCAGTGCGCGCAGCTCCAAATCCAACAGGATATCACCGGATAAGTAGCCAAAGCTAAAACCGGTGCCCGGCCCAGTGGCAGCACCTAAATCCACAGCCAAGCCGCCCTGTGCCCGGTTGATGCCATCAGGGTTGATATCCCGTCGGCTGAAGGTGCCATCTTCCCCCTCCTGAAAGCCGCGGGTACTCGACATCCCCCAGTTAACTCCCAGTTCACGGGAAGCAGTGTCCCTTGCAATGACAATGCGCGCCTCAATCTGTACCTGCCGAACAGCCACATCCAGGCGGTCAATGGTGCGGGCAATATCGCGCACTTGATCAGCGGTATCTTGCACCAGCAGTGTATTGGTGCGGTTATCAATGCTGACGCGTCCCCGCTCGGTAAGCAAACCAAAGCCATCACCGTCACCTCCGCGTAGCAACTGAGCTAAATCTTTGGCCCGCGCATACTTGATCTCGATAAACTCGGTAACCAACGGCGAGAGTGTTTCGCGCTGATTGCGTGCCTCTAGTTCCTGGCGTTCCAAATCGGCCAATTCACTAGCGGGCGCTACCACGATCACATTGCCCTGCTCACGGCTCGATAGCCTCTTGCTTTGCAGAATCAGTTCGAGCGCCTGATCCCAGGGCACATCATTTAAATTGAGCGTTACACGCCCCGATACGCTATCGCTGGCGACTAAATTTAGCCCGGTAAATTCGGCCAGTTTCGCTAGCACCGAGCGTACTTCTATATCCTGAAAATTAAGACTCAACCGTTCGCCGGTGAAGCGTTCACCTGTCGTCTGGGAGGGTTGCGCCTTCTGACTGGCGGGCTGGACTTCCACAGTCAGCGTGCGGCCATTTTGCGTGGAGATCATCGCATAAGCGCCCTGCGTGGCGATCGCTAACTGGGTGGCGTCCTGGCTGGTGCGGGGCGTAATCCGTGTTATGGGAGTGGCGAAATCGGTGACATCGTAGATTTGGTTAAGCGAGTCTGGCATCGCCACATCGCGCAGATCCACCATCACTTGATCGGGGCCGCCTTCCCGTACATTCGCCTCGACGCCTTCGCGATCAAAGGTGACTATCAACCGTCCGGCACCATCTGCACCGCGACGAAAGTCAATATTCTCAACCTGCGGCCCTTCATCGGTTTCAAGCCCCGCTGAAGCGATGCTGGGCGAAGGGCTAGGCAAGCGGCTGGCACCTGAAGCAAAGGTAATGCGTAGGCGATCATCCATTACCCGTGATGTGAACGCCTGCGACTCGCTCAGATTGACCACCAAACGCGTGCGGCCATTGCCCTCCAGCGCGGTAATCTGTTCGATACCGTTACGATTAACGTTGATGCGCCGATCAGTGAGACCACTTTGGGTTGCTGCCAAATCCAGCGTCACTCGGGGAGGAGAGTCTAAGCGGTAGCTGCGTAGTTCAGGCATATCACCGGTAAAACGCAGGTCAAGATGGGTTCCACCGTTCTTAGCGGGTTGAACCTCAATACCGGTCAGCACCGAGGCAGCTGCCAATGAGGGCAACAGTAAGCATAGTGCGGCCATGGCCATGTAGAGAGTGATTCGCCAAGCTGTAACTGCCATGAGCTGTATCCGCTTACTCGCTGTTTTCGTTGATGACTAGTGACACTTGCCGCTCCTGCCACCCTTCAGGCTGAGTGAACACCCGTTCGGTAACGCGTATTTCTTGGGCGTTGATCTGGGAGATACGCCCATAGTCGGTGCCCATATAGTTACCCTCTTTGACGCTGATCACGTTGCCATCCGGCGATGCAATCAACGCCACTTGTCGCTCTCCCATACGCATAGTACCGACCAATCGCAGCTCTTGCAGTGAGAAGCGCTCCAGCGGCTCTGGCGCGCGCTGCCGGTCGGGAGCGAGCGCAACTTCGCCTCGATCAGCGCTATCCTGAGCAATCTCGTCGGGAGGCAAAAAAGGGCTACGCCCGTCGCTATACAAGTAGGATAAATCTTGGTTTTCGGGCAGCGCGACAGCCATAACCGGCGGTTGCCCGCCAGGGGACTGACGAATATCGGCCAGCGTGCCTTCAAGCTGAGCCAAGTCGGCGTCTGCACAGCCGGTGAGCACCACCGCGGAGACCGTCAAGGTGACGGCCGAGGTTGCCCTTCTTGTTGCTACAAAAAGCAGTTGTTCAGCTCTCATGGCGCCTGCGCCCCCTCTGTGGAGGTTTGGTCGCTCTCCTCCACATAGCGGTAGGTGCGGGCCAAGAGCGAAAGACGCAGCGCTTCGCCGCGGCCATCGGCGGGTTCCAGGTTAAAATCGTGCTGGGTCACCATGCGGGGTAGCGAGGCGATATCGGCACTAAAGCGCGCTAACTGGTGATAGCCGCCACGCACCTGTATATCCAGCGGCTGCTCGACATAATGGGCCTGGGCTTGCGCTGGGCGCAGCCGAATCGTTTCAATGGTCAGGCGGTTATCGGCGGCGGCATCGCTAATGCTATCCAGCAGCGAGGGGATTTCTGCATCGGTAGGGAGCATGGTACGCAAGCGCCCCACCTGCCCTTCCAGGGTCGCCAACTGATCGCGCATTTCCGGCAGGAAGGCCGCTTGCGAGGCTTTGCTGCGGTATTCGCTCAGCAGCCTGGCTTCTTGGCGCTGGGCGACCATCAAGGCCTCGCGCTGTTCACTCACCACTAGCCACAGCATGACGCTCAATGCTGCCAGCAGCGCCAAGCAGCAGCACAGCACTTTTAATAGCCACGGCCAGCCGCCGGCCTCTTTAACGTCTAGATCCCGCCAGTCGACATCCCACAGGCGCTGCCACTCAATAGCCCACTGCTCGCGGTTAAGCGTCATGGAAGCGCCTCCTCAGCACCTTGCGGCAGCGCTGCGGTGGCCTGTTCCACATCAAAACGAAATACCCGGCCTGAGCCGTTTTGCTCACTCTCTACCGCCAATAACGAGGGCACAGCCAACCCCGGCAGAGCGGCAATGCGGCGCAGTTGCTCGGAAACCTGGCGCTCACTGTCTGCCACCGCAGTGATACTGACGTTATTACCGTTCTTCGATAAGCGTTGATAAATGACGCCATTGGCCACGCTCTCTGCCACATCATTCAACAGCTGCACAGCATCCGTTCGCTCGGTCTGCAGCGCCTGAAACACCGCGATCTGCTCGCCTAATCGCTCGGCGTCGCTGGCGTAGCGTGAGACGCTCTCGATATCGGCATTAAGACGCTCAATGTGGCTACTAATGTAAGCATTACGTTGCTGCTGGGCTGCCAGCTTGAGCTGGTAAAAATGCGAGATCAGCAGGCCAAGTACAACACCCACCACCAGCATGCCTGCCACCACGACGTAGAATTTGCGGGTTCGCCGTTCACGTTGCGCTTCACGCCAGGGCAGTAGGTTAATGGTCATGCTCATTGGCGAACCCTCATTGACTCACCCTCATGGCCAAGCCACCCGCGGTGAGCATCGCTGGGGCATCGCTAGTCAACGCCTGAAGGTTCAAGCGCTTGTCCACCCGCATGCGCTGGAAGGGGTTGGCAATGGTCACCGACATACCGCTATCTTCAGCAATGCGCTCGGCAAGCCCTGGAATCACACTCGAACCGCCCGCTAATACGATGTGCTGCACTTTTTGCTGACGCCCGGCGGTGTAATAGAGCTGCAGGGAACGCCCCACCTGCTGCACCACGGTTTCCAAAAAAGGGTTGAGCACACGCTCATGGTAATCATCGGGTAGCCCGCCGCGCTCTTTGGCGAAACCCGCTTCCTCCATGCTTAAACCGTAGCGGTCGCGAATCGCATCGGTGAGCTGACGACCACCAAACACCGTATCGCGGGTATAAACGATATGCCCACCGCGGACGACGTGGAAAGCATTCATATTGGCACCAATGTCCACCAGACCAACACAGGCGGTAGGGTCACTCTCCACCTTAAGCTGGCGCCGCAGCTCGGCAAGTGAACGCTCCATGGCGAAGGTCTCCACGTCCACTGCCGCGGGCTCTAAACCTGCCTGTTCTAGCGTGTCGGTAAGCTGCGTCACATCCTGCTGCCGACAGGCGACCAACACTACCTGCTGGTGCTCATCGTCAAAGGGTGCGGGGCCAAGGCACTCAAAATCAAATGCCACTTCATTGAACGGAAATGGAATATGGCGGTCGGATTCGGCCACGATGCGCTCTTCGATCTCCTCATCGCTTAGCCCGATAGGGAAGCTCAGCGTTTTGGTAATCGCGGCGCTAGCGGGAACAGCCACTGCGGCTTTACGGGTAGAGGGTTTAGCGTGCTCCACGGCACGGCTAAGCACACTGGCAACGTCATCGATATCGCGAATTCGACGCTCCACAACCGCCCCTTCGCGAAGTGGCCGCACGGCATAGCTTTCTACCTGGTAATTATCGTGGCATTGTTTTAGCTCAAGCAGTTTGACGGTCGCCGAGGTAATATCGACGCCAATCAACCCTTTACCAGGTTTTAGAAAGCGCATATTGGGTCTGGCTCCACCTGCTTGTCGCCCGTTTTCACATGTGATTTGAGGTTACATGATTTTTAGTTCCGTCACACGCGAACCCACTTAGCGCATATCAACACTGGTGGCCGCCGCTTCAGGTTCCTATAATGGCTGCCAATTGCATGATACGGCTGTTTAGATGCCGATCTTTTCATTCTTCCCAGGGTGCTCTTCGTACATGACGTTTCTTCGAACCCTTATTGTGTCGCTGTTTTTCCTCATCGTCTCGTTGGTGGGCGCCACTGCCTTAGCCGTGGTGGGGGCCGCCATTTACTTTGCCCCAGGGCTGCCCGACGTCCGCCAACTGCAGGACTTCGAACTGCACACACCGCTACGTATTTTCACCCAAGACGGTAAATTGATTGGCGAGTTCGGCGAAGAGCGCCGCATGGCGATCAATTTTGATGAAATTCCGCAGGATATGATCAATGCCTTGATCGCCGCCGAAGATGCCAGCTATTTTGACCACGCAGGTGTCGACCCGCGGGGCTTGGCGCGGGCGGTGGTTCAACTTGCGATGAGTGGCGATATCCAATCGGGCGGCTCGACGATCACCATGCAGGTCGCGCGTAACTATATGCTGACACTCGATCAGACGTTTACGCGTAAAATTCGTGAAATCCTGCTGGCACTACAAATGGAGCAGATACTCGATAAAGAGGAAATCTTCGAACTTTACGTGAACAAGATTTTCCTGGGCAATCGCGCCTACGGTATCGCTGCCGCCGCTGAAACCTATTACGACAAACCCCTCGCCGAGCTTAGCCTAGCGCAAACGGCCATGATTGCGGGGTTGCCCAAGGCACCTTCTGCCTTTAACCCGCTGGCTAACTCCGAGCGTTCGCTGATTCGTCGCAACTGGATTCTGTTCCGTATGCGCGAACTCGGCTACATCGATGATGCCACCTATCAGACAGCGGTTCAGGATCCTGTAACGGCCCGCCGCCACTATACCCAAGCTGAAGTCGATGCCGCCTATGTCTCCGAAATGGCACGTCAGTATGCCGTGGAACGCTTTGGCGATGACGCTTACACCGGTGGCTATCGTATTTACACTACGATTGATAGCGAGCTGCAGCCCTTTGCCCGCCAAGCGCTGGCCAACGGCCTGACGGCCTATGACCTTCGCCATGGCTGGCGCGGGCCGGAGCAGCGTGAGATCGCGGCAAGCCTTGTCGAGGCCCAGGAGCAAACCGCGACCCAAGGCCTGGAGGAGGAGCTTTCTGAGTCTCCCGAAATTCGCCAAACCGCACGCCAAGCCGCCCAGCGCAGCCAAACGGAAGTCGAAGGGATCGAGGGCGACGTCAGCAACTGGGTTCAGGTGCTTGAGCGCACGCCCAATTATGGCCTGCTTCAGCCCGCCATCGTGGTAGAAAGTAGCGGCCGCGAAATGCAGGTGCTAACTCGCAACGATGGTCTACAGACGATCGGCTGGGAAGGTTTGAACTGGGCACGCCCTTACCTGAGCCCGCGGAGCCGCGGAGCTGCACCCAGCTCGTCTGAGGAGATTGCTGTACGGGGTGATATGGTGCGCGTCATTGAGAATGAAGACGGTTCGCTACGCCTCTCTCAACAGCCGGATACCGAAGGCTCGCTGGTCGCTCAAGACCCTCAAACGGGTGCTATCCTGGCACTCCAGGGCGGTTTCGACTTTAACGCCAGTAAGTTCAATCGTGCTGTACAGGCACGACGCCAATCAGGCTCTATCTTCAAGCCGTTTATTTACTTAGCGGCCCTTGAGGATGGAGAGATGAACGCCGCCAGCGTCGTTAACGATTCGCCCGTGGTTCTCGACGATGGCAGTAACTCATTGTGGCGTCCGGTCAACTCCAGCCGTGACTTTCAAGGCCCTATGCGCTTACGTCCAGCCCTTGCCCGTTCGCGCAATCTAGTCACTATTCGCGTTCTACAAACCATGGGGCTGGATTACACGATTAACTTTTTGGAGGGCTTCGGCTTCTCTCCCGCCCAGCTCCCTCGTGGCTTATCATTAGCGCTAGGCAGTGCGAGCTTAACGCCGATGGAAATGACCAACGCTTACGCGGTGCTCGCCAACGGTGGTTTCCAGGTGTCGCCCTGGTTTATTGAGCGGGTTACCCGTGACGACGACAATGAGCTGATTGATGAAGCCACGCCGCAGGTTGCCTGCCCCAGCTGTGCCGAAGACCAGGAGACAGTGGAAATTGATGGCCGCGAATACCCGATCGCCAAACGGGTAGCCGACCCGGCCGCTGTCTATATTCTGCGCGATATGCTGCGTGACGTTATCACCTCGGGCACTGGCCGCGGCGCACTGAGCCTTAACCGTGAGGATATCGTCGGCAAGACTGGTACCACCAACAGCCAGCGTGACGCCTGGTTTGCGGGCTTTAACAGCGATCTAGTCACTACGGTATGGGTCGGTAAGGACAGCAACGAGACCATTTCTGAGTATGGTTCTCAGGCCGCGCTACCCATTTGGGTAGAGTTTATGGGGGATGCCCTGGAAGGTACGCCAAACGCCGTGCCCGAGCGCCCCGCGACGATTGTCACTGCGCGCGTAGACCCAACGACAGGCCAACGTTTATCTGACGGCCAGTCTGGAGGTATCACTGAACTGTTCCATAAGGATCACTTGCCGGATTACCAGCAGCGCCGTATCAGCCGCGAGCTGGAAGAAGCCAGTGGTTCTGAGGGTTCAGGCACCGCTGAGTCGATCTTCTAACTCGATCTTCTAAACCAGTCAATCCTGTAGCACACCAAGCAAAAGGCCCGGAGATTATCTCTCCGGGCCTTTTCTGTTACTGGCTACCTTTGGGTCTGTATATAGGGTCGCCTAACGTTTAACCACTAACGGGGGTCGCAGGTGCTTCGCGCTTACTGGCCAACCAGTTAGCACCAATGGCGACGATCATGACCGCGACACCAGCAATTTCGGTCATCAGATTAGGATAGAACACCCCAAAGATCGCGGCGGTAATCGCGATGCGCGGTAGCCACGACATTTTGGTAAACAGATAGCCTTCCAGCGCCGCGGCAAAGGCACCTAATGCCAGAATGGCAATCACTCCATTCCAGATGACCACCGGCACCGGGCCACCAATGATAATCTCAGGGTTGAAGACCATAAACAGTGGGATCAGGTAGAGCCCTTTGGCAAATTTCCACGCCTGGAAGCTGGTTTCCATCGGCTTACTGCCCGCAATCGCCGCCCCGGCAAAGCCTGCCAAGGCGATGGGAGGCGTCACGTTGGAATCCTGGGAGTACCAGAACACGACCAGGTGGGCGACCAGCAGCGGCACACCAAACTCGGCTGTCAGTGCAGGGCCGACGAGGACGATGAGCACGATATAGCTGGCGGTAACGGGCAGCCCCATCCCCAGTACTAAGCTTGCCAACAGTACCATCACCAGCGCCAATACCAGGTTGCCGCCGGAGAAAGCCAGCATCATGGAGGAGAATTTCAGTCCCAAGCCGGTTAAACCCACTACCCCAACGATAATCCCGGCGACTGCACAGGCCATGGAAACCGCTACCGCATTGCGAGCACCTAGTTCCAAGCCCTCGATCAGCTTGGCAAAGCCTGTACGTACCACGTCTTTAACGGCCGTTGCGGTCACTGGCTGGCCCTGCCTGGGCGCCACAAAGAAGAACCACAGCACATAGCGCAATACCGCTACCGCCAAAATGGTGATCACTGCGTAGTAGCCTACCCGCATGGGCGACATACTCATCGCCAGCAGCCAGACCAGCACCGCCAACGGCAGCAGGAAGTGCCAGCCATCCTTCATGACCTGGCGCATCTGCGGCAGTTCATCCTTGGGTAGCCCCTGCATGCCCTGCTTGAGAGCGATGATATGCACAAACAGGTACACCGTCGCGAAATACATGATCGCTGGCAGGATACTGACCTTGACGATGTCCAGATACGGCGTATTGGTGTACTCAGCAATCAGGAACGCCCCGGCCCCCATTAACGGCGGCATGATTTGCCCGCCGGTCGAGGCCGCCGCTTCGATACCACCTGCCTGCTTGGCTTTGTAGCCCAGCCGCTTCATCAATGGAATGGTAAAAGCACCGGTGGTGACCACGTTGGCAATCGCGCTGCCAGAAATCGAGCCCATGCCCGCCGACGCCAATACCGCCGCCTTGGCTGGCCCGCCACGCTGGCGGCCGGTCGCCGCATAGGCCATATCGATAAAGAATTTACCCGCCCCGGTGCACTCCAAAAAAGCACCAAAGAGGACAAAAATAAAGATATAGGTCGCCGCAACGCCTAGCGGCAGGCCGAAAATACCCTCTTGCCCCAAGTAGAGTTGACCGGCAACTCGATCAATGGTGTATCCGCGGTGTTCCAGAATGCCCGGCATCCACTCGCCAAGCCACGGCAGCTCGCCCCGCGGCCCCGCAAAGGCATACACAATCGCCAAGAGGCCAATCACGGTCATACCAAAACCTACCGCGCGACGGCTGGCTTCCAGTACCGTCACCGTGGCAATACAGGCGACCAGAATATCGGTCTCATTCCAGAACCCTGCACGGCTAAAAATCTCATCCAGGTTGAGTACCAAGTAACCACCGGTGAGAATCGCCCCGGCAAAAAACACTAGATCAAGCCCCCAGCCCAATACACCACGTTTGCGAGTGGGCCCAAAGGCTGGAAACATTAGAAATGCCAGCACCATAATCAGTGCCAGGTGAATACTGCGCTGATAAAAAAGCCCTAAGGGCTGAATACCGGCAGAGTAGAGCTGAAACAGGGAAAGACCCACCGCCACAATGGTGATCGACCACAGCACCATGCGGGGTTGAATCACATTACCGCCGGGCACCACGCTCGACGGTTGATTGGATTCGCTCATGAAGTCCTCGGAAGCGTTAACTAATGTCGTTTTTATTCACGCGGGGATGCGTGAGGGTCTATCAACTGAATGGTTACGCGTTGTCCAGCGGCGTGCTCACTGAGGCTCACTGGCGCATGCTCACCGCCAGGCCACACCACACGATGATTAACAGCCGGTGAACCTACCCTCAACACATAACGGTTATTGGCTACAGGCTCGTTAATGGCATTAATCCAGTAACCGCCCTCACCGTCTGATACCTGCTCGCCGCGGCCAAAAATATGCCCAAGCCCTGCGGCGAAATCGGGTTGATGGCTACGCTCTAATTGCATGACGCCCGCTACATTACGATAGCAGTCCAGCACCGTGAAATGTTCAACGGAGTGCTGCCACTTAATACACCAGCGACCGTCAGCCGGCACCGCTTCATCCACTAGCGTGTCGCCTTGTTCGGTCACCACGGCTAGGCGCATAAACGCCGACGCCGAAGCGGGGGAAGCCCCCACTTCGGCGAACGGACAACATGCAATCAGTAGCGCCATCAGTCGTCGCTGCCACTGCATGGCAATGTCCTTATGGCAATCTGATTATGAAAATATCATTACACGATTAAGGACGCAGACGATCCGGGATTTCAGCACCGACTTCTTCGAAATAGCGCAGTGCGCCCGGGTGCAGCGGCACGGGGGTCGACTCCATAGTGAACTCAACGGTGGTGTCGTTAGCCGCCGGGTGAACCGCAATCAGCTCATCGGTGTTTTCAAACAGCAGTTGGGTGAGTTGATAAGCCAGCTCTTCGTCCATATCGGCATTAACGACCAGCACGTTGGGGATACCGATGGTCTGAACGGCTTCGTCCATACCGTCGTACATACCCGCAGCAAGCTGGTAGGGAGCAAATACCGCTTCTTCTTCCTGGGCATTGGCTACCTCTTCATCAGACAAGCCAATCAGGCGAATATCGCGGGTGGCTGCCAGGTTGAGAATCGAGCTGGTGGGTGGCCCAACGCTCCAGAAGCCGGCGTCGATATCACCGTCTCGAATGGCATCAGCGGTTTCGTTGAAGTTAAGGCGCTGGGGAGTGAAGTCTTCATAGCTAATGCCATTGGCTTCAAGCAATGCACGGGCGTTCAGCTCGGTGCCGCTACCCGGTGCACCGACGGAAACGCGCTTACCCGCTAGATCAGCAATCGATTCGATATCCGACTCGGCCAGGGTCACCAGCTGTACCGCGTTGGGATAAACCGACGCCAGTGCGCGAGTATTTTCAATCTGGCGACCTTCAAAATCATCCGTGCCGGTATAGGCTTGATAGACCGTATCGGCCAGAGCCAGGGCAAGATCCGCGTCACCGCGCATGATCAGGCCCATATTTTCAACCGAGGCACCGGTCACTTCAGCAGTCGCCTGAGCGCCTTCGATATGGTTGTTGATCATTTCGGCAAAACCACCGCCGATAGGGTAGTAAACGCCACCAGTACCGCCAGTCGCGATTGAGAGTTGTTGAGCGCTTGCTGGAAGTGCAACCGCGAGCATAGAAGCGGCAGCGGCTGTGGCGTATAGAGAGCGTAGAGTTTTCATGAGCATTTCCTCCGTCCTGCTTGGACTTATAGGTATGGTTGACGATAAAAAGGAGGTGTTGAAGCCCCAGCTTCTGGCTGCCGTCACGACGAACCGGAAGCGGTGGAGGTGAAGTTAGCACGGCTTATGCGTTGGATGCTAATAGGGCGTTATCAGCGCAGCAGTGCCTTTACCTCATACAGCCATGAGTGCCTCAGAAGGTGTAACCGCCCAGCAGCTGGATCGAATAGCCAGCTATTAAAATCCTGAAATCCCGCATAAATGTCTTATTTTATGCCGAATTGTTATTATTTATTGATAATGGCCGTCAATTTCGCCCACCCCACCGTTATTATTGATTCAGGATAGGAGCCACACTGCTATGGAGCCCGGTTTTAAAGAGGACAATAGTCGGGATAAAGGCGCGCCGCGGCAGAACCTCGCCATTAGTGCTTACCGCCAACTCAAGCACGACATTATTCGTGGCCGCTATGCGCCTGAGCAGAAGCTGCTGATGAGCAGGCTCAAAGAGCAGTACGGCGCCAGCACCGGGCCGCTACGGGAAGCGCTATCGCAGTTAGTCTCTGACCGCCTTGTGGTCGCGATAAGCCAGCGCGGCTACCGGGTAGCACCCATGTCGCTGGCCGAACTCAACGATATTTACGACGCCCGGGCTCAGCTTGAAGGGCTGATCCTGCGCTTGGCTATAGAGCGCGGCGACGACGATTGGGAAGCCACGGTGCTGGCTACCGCACATCGGCTGGCCAAGGTCACCGACATCAACACCCCCAACGACCTGCTCGACATCTGGGATCAGCGCCACAAAGCCTTCCATACCGCCATTGCCAGCGGCTGCAACTCCCCTCACCTACTGCAAATGCGCAACACCCTGTTTGACCAGGTAGAGCGCTACCGCCACCTGTGGTTGCAGGAAACCGTGATGTCGTCCCAGGCGCTGGAGCTTAAGCGCCAGGAGCACGCTGCGCTGGTCGATGTCATTCTGGCGCGCGATACCGCCGAAGCCGACACCCTGATGCGCGATCACCTGATGACCCCCGTACCGATCATTACCCGCGTCCTTCAAGAGCGCGGCATCGGCTGAGCTTTTCGCTTCGGCTCTTCGTCCCAGACCAAAGTTCTACGTTTTAAAAAAATGTAGATATTTTAAAAAAACGGCGATACATTGGCTGCAAGCTATTTTGCATCTATTCCTTCCCACTATCCGAGGAATCTACGCCATGACGCATTTCAACTGGGACGACCCGCTACTTCTGGAACAACAGCTCACCGATGAAGAGCGCCAGATCCGCGATGCGGCCTACGACTACTGCCAGGAAAACCTTCAGCCCCGCGTGCTAACCGCCTTCCGTGAAGAGCGCTTTGACCGCGAGATCATGACCGAAATGGGTGAGCTTGGCTTGCTGGGCGCCACCGTTTCCCCCGAGTACGGCGGCGCAGGCGTTAACCATGTAGCCTACGGTTTGATTGCCCGCGAAGTGGAGCGCGTAGACTCCGGCTACCGTTCGGCCATGAGTGTGCAGTCATCGTTGGTAATGTACCCCATCGAGACCTATGGCTCTGAAGAGCAGAAGCACAAGTACCTGCCTAAGCTTGCCAGCGGTGAAATGGTTGGCTGTTTTGGCTTGACCGAACCCGACCACGGCTCTGATCCGGGTGGCATGATTACCCGCGCGGAAAAAGTCGACGGCGGCTACCGCTTGACTGGCGCAAAAATGTGGATCACCAATAGCCCAATTGCCGATATCGCGGTGGTATGGGCGAAATCAGCGGCTCACGACAATCAGATTAAAGGCTTTATTGTCGAGCGCGGCACCGAAGGTTTCACCACGCCCAAAATCGAAGGCAAAGTCTCTTTGCGCGCATCGATTACCGGTGAGATCGTGCTGGATAACGCCTTTGTTCCCGAAGAGAACCTGCTGCCCAACGTCAGTGGCCTGAAAGGCCCCTTCGGCTGCCTCAACAAAGCCCGCTACGGCATCGCCTGGGGTGTGATGGGCACGGCAGAGTTCTGCTGGCACGCAGCGCGCCAATACACCCTCGACCGCAAGCAGTTTGGCCGCCCGCTGGCCGCCAACCAACTGATCCAGAAAAAGCTCGCCGATATGCAGACCGAGATCACCCTTGGCTTGCAGGCAGCCCTGCAGGTGGGCCGGCTAATGGATAGCGGCAACTGGGCACCGGAAATGGTCTCGCTGATCAAGCGCAACAACTGCGGCAAAGCGCTGGATATCGCCCGCCAGTCTCGCGATATGCACGGCGGTAACGGCGTCTCCGACGAGTACGGTGTTATTCGCCATATGGTCAATCTGGAGTCGGTAAACACCTACGAAGGCACCCACGATGTACACGCTCTGATTCTGGGTCGCGCCCAGACAGGCATTCAGTCGTTCTTTTAATCACCGCACCTTGATCACTTGTCATTTATTAACGGAGCCTCTATGAACGAGCCAACCAAACCACTGGCCGGTATAAAAGTACTCGATATTTCCCGCGTACTGGCCGGGCCTTGGTGCGGACAAATGCTCGCGGATATGGGGGCAGATGTGATTAAGGTAGAGCGCCCCGGTAGCGGCGATGACACCCGCCACTGGGGCCCTCCTTGGCTGGCGGGCAGTGAAGAGTCGGCGTACTACCTGTGCGCTAACCGAGGTAAACGCTCGCTGACGGTCGATATGGCCAAGCCCGAAGGCCAGGCAGTGATCAAGCAGCTAGTCGCTAACTCTGACGTGCTGATAGAGAACTTTAAAGTTGGCGGCCTGAAACGCTACGGGCTGGATTACGCTAGCTTAAAGGCGCTCAACCCTAGGTTGATCTACTGTTCGATTACCGGTTTCGGCCAGGAGAGCCCTTACGCTCACCGCGCCGGTTATGACTTTATGATCCAAGCCATGGGCGGGATCATGAGCCTAACTGGCAAGCCCGACAGTGAACCCGGCGGTGGCCCGGTAAAAAGTGGCGTCGCCTTTACCGATATATTCACCGGGTTATATGCCGCTAATGCAATTTTAGCGGCGCTTTATCAGCGCCGTGATAGCGGCGAGGGTTGCCATATCGATATGGCATTAATGGATGTGCAGGTAGGCGTACTCGCCAATCAGGCACTCAATTACCTCACCTCCGGCAATGTGCCCCAGCGATTGGGTAACGCTCACCCCAACATCGTGCCTTATCAGGCGTTTGCCACCCAGGATGGCCATATGATTATGGCTGTCGGCAACGACGAGCAGTTCAAGCGTTTTTGCGCGGTGCTGTCACTACCGGCTTTGGCGGAAGATCCACGCTTTGCCACCAATGGAGCCAGGGTAAACAATCGTGCTCTACTCGTTCCGCAGCTGGAAGCGGCGTTGGCCCAGCGCAGCACTGATGAATGGCTAGCCGCTTTTGAAGCCGTAGGCGTTCCCTGCGGGCCGATCAATACGCTGGATCGGGTGTTCGACGACCCCCATGTGAAAGCCCGCGGACTTAAGCAGACCCTGCCCCACGACCAAGCAGGTCAGGTGGATCTGGTCGCTAACCCTATCCGTTTTAACGGTGCCCAAATGAGCGCCACTACGGCGCCGCCCCACTTAGGCCAACATACGGAAAGCGTGCTGGAAGAACTTGGTATTAGCTTGGAGCAGCGCACTGCGCTTCGCGCAGCAGGCATCATTTAATAGCACTAATGGTTTATGCACTTCCCTCTTATAGGCGCCTACTTGGCGCCTTTTTTTAAGCCAAAAGAACCGACCAATATTGCAAGCCAAGAAGCAGGCACCTGGCTAATGCTTCGCAACCCATGGTTGTACAAAAGCTATACAAAACGTATATTAAGACCTAAAGTTAAGAGCGTTGAATGCTTCAACATAGGCTATAGGCATTAATCTATCTAATGTTATGGCATTAACAGCGCCATCCAACACCCATCCCTCAGGAGCAGCTATGAGCCAGTGCGCACGCGTCAATGGCAGTTGCAAACGCTGTGAAGGCGACTTGCCCTTTGAGTTCACCATGGCCTTTCAGCCAATCGTGGATCTATCGCTGGCCCAAATCGTCACCTATGAAGCACTGGTTCGTGGGCCGTGCGGTGAATCCGCTTGGAGCGTCATTTCGCAAGTGACTGATGAGCTCCTCTACCGTTTTGATCAGGCCTGCCGGGTAAAAGCAATCGAAATGGCCAGCGCACTGGATATGCAAACCGACCTTTCGATCAACTTTCTGCCCAACGCCGTTTATGAGCCCGAAGCCTGCATCCAGGCAACGTTAGCGGTATCAAAACGGGTGGGTTGGCCAACTCATCGGCTAATTTTTGAAATCACCGAAACCGAGCGCGTCCGCGACCGGCAGCACCTGTGCAATATCATCGATGCTTACCGCTCCATGGGCTTTAAAACGGCGCTTGACGACTTTGGCAATGGTTACGCCAACCTTGACCTGCTCACTGACTTAACCCCCGATAAACTTAAAATCGATCGTGAGCTGGTGATGAACTGCGATAAGGATCTTCGCCGCCAAGCACTGTTAAACGCGATCATCCTGCTCGCCCAAGAGCTCGATATGACTCTTATCGCCGAAGGTGTCGAGACTCGTGCCGAAGCCTTATGGCTCGCCCGCGCGGGGATTGTTCATCAGCAGGGTTTCTACTACGCAAAACCGGCGATTAACACTTTGTGCACCAATATTGTTCCGCTATTAGTGGGGTTAAAAAATGAAGTAGATAGCAGCTCAGGAGCGGTGTATGAAAGAGATTAGTCTCGACAGACTCTACCAGTTATTTAACCGCTCAAAGCGCAATACCGAAAACGTTATCAAAGCGGCACCGATTGGAATCTGTATTACAACCCCTTCGGGTCACTTTGAAATGGTCAATCCAGCTTACTGTGAATTTTATGGCTACCGGCAGGAAGAGCTTTTAGGCCAGCACCTTACCCACGTAGTGCCCGAAGAGAACCATGCGATTTTATCAGCGCTGCATGCTGAGTTTATGCAGGGCAACGAGGATCAAGAGCTGCGCCAAGAGTGGGATGTGGTTCTCAAAAACGGCGGAATACGCACCATCATCGCCGAAGCTGCGCGTATTGAGGCTGACGACGGCGAACCGCGTAAAGTCACTTTCATAATCGACATTACCCAGCGCAAACAGCTAGAAGAGCGGCTCAAGCAGGCTAATGAGCGCTTGGATCATTTGGCTCACCACGATGAGCTAACGGAGCTGCTCAACCGTCGTGCCGGTTTGCAGCGCCTGGATGAAGAGATCAAGCGCTGCGAGCGATATGGAACACCTTTCAGCATCGCGATCTATGACCTGGATGACTTCAAAGCGATCAACGATACCTATGGGCACAGCGCGGGCGATAGCGTTTTACAACAGATCACCTCCTTAGTGAGTGCTGTACTGCGCGATACCGATTTGCACATACGATTGGGCGGTGAAGAGTTTTTAATCATTATGCCAGGCGTAAATTCTGAAGAAGCCTACCAAGGCATGGAACGCATTCGTGAAAGCGTCGCGCAACAAACGTTTACTAAGCACCAATTAACGATGACGCTCTCATCGGGGATTACCAGCTACGTTGAAGCCTCGGGCACACGGTTACTTGATCGTGCTGATAAAGCTATGTACCAAGCTAAACAGACGGGGCGTAATCGTGTTGTCATTGCCTCGTCATTCATGTAAGCAACGCTTTTAAACTTCACAATCAGGCCCCTATCAGGCACCCCTATTAAGCACTATGCTAAAAGATCAATCCTCATCAATTAGGAAGTAAGCCATGAGCAGCAATGCCGAACTAAACGAGCTAAAACATAAATACGTCGCTGCTGGCGCTGCAAGCCCCGCAACGGCGTTCGCCGACCACGCTGAAAACGCTGAAATCTGGGACGCGGACGGCAACCGCTTTATCGACTTCGCAGGCGGCATTGGCGTACTCAACGTAGGTCACCGTCACCCCAAAGTGGTCGCAGCGGTAAAAGCCCAGCTCGATAAGCTGATGCATACCTGCCAAACGGTCATGCCTTATGAAGGCTACGTGAAAGTCGCGGAAAAACTCAGTCACATCGTGCCCGTTCGTGGCCATGCCAAAGTCATGCTGGCCAACTCGGGTGCGGAAGCGCTGGAAAATGCGGTCAAGATCGCCCGCGCCGCCACTGGCCGTTCTAACGTTATCTGCTTCGATGGCGGCTACCACGGCCGTACCTTCTTCACCATGGCCATGAACGGCAAGGTGGCGCCTTACCAGAGCGACTTCGGCCCCATGCCGGGCACCGTTTTCCGTGCGCCCTACCCGGTGCCTTACCACGGCGTTAGCGAAGACGAAGCCATTCGCGGCCTGAAAATGACGCTGAAAACCGATGCCAACCCCAAAGATACCGCGGCCATCGTGCTCGAACCGGTGCTTGGCGAAGGCGGTTTCTACCCGGCCTCTACCAGCTTCCTGACCAAGGTTCGCGAAATCTGCGATGAGCACGGCATGCTGATGATAGTCGATGAAGTGCAGTCAGGCTTTGGCCGTACCGGCAAAATGTTTGCCATCGAGCATAGCGGCGTTGAGCCGGACATTATGACCATGGCGAAGAGTATGGCCGACGGCATGCCGATCTCCGCCATCGTAGGTACTGACAAGGTGATGGATGCTTCAGGCCCTAACTCATTGGGCGGCACCTACACCGGCAGCCCCACCGCCTGTGCGGCCGCGTTGGCGGTCATGGAAGTGTTTGAAGAAGAGAACATTCTGGAGAAGAGCCAGGCTTTGGGCGACAAGCTGGCCAAGCGTTTCAATGTGTGGGCAGACAAGTTTGATTGCATCGACAACGTGCGCAACATGGGCGCCATGGCTGCATTTGAGCTGGTGTCGAACAAAGCCGATCACACGCCTAACCCTGAACTGGCTGCCGCGCTGTGCAAGAAAGCCCGCGAAGAGGGCTTGATCCTGCTTTCCTGCGGCATGTACGGCAACACCATCCGCTTCCTGATGCCTGTCACCATTCAAGATGACGTGCTCAATGAAGGGTTGGATATTATTGAGTCCTGCCTGGATTCACTGGTGTAATTAAGCGTTAGTCAGCAAGAACCAAACCGCCGCCCAAATTTGGGGCGGCGTTTTTACTTGTGTGGATACCTAACCTGCTTATTCCGCCATAAAGCGAGGCAGCCACAAGGCAATATCCGGCCATAAGCTGATGATCAAGGCCGCCACGCACATCAGCAGGAAGAAAGGTAGCGCTGCCAGGGCCACCCGGCTGATGCTTTCCCCCGTCAGGCTTTGCAGCACAAACAGGTTGAATCCGACTGGAGGCGTTATCTGGCCAAGCTCGATCATGATGATCAGGAAGATGCCAAACCAGATGGGATCGAACCCCGCCAGCAGTACGATCGGCAGCGTAATCGGCAGGCTCATCACGGTGATCGAAATACCGTCCAGGAAAAGCCCCAGCACCACATAGAAAACCGCCAGCGCCAGCAACAACGACATCGGGGTAAAGTTTTGCGCGGCGATCCACTCCGCAAGCTCCCGGGGCAGGTGCAGGTAGCCCATCGCCGTGGAGAGCAACGTGGCGGTAATCAACAGGCTGCACACCATGATACTGGTGATTAACGTGCCTCTGAACGCCTCGATAAACAGCCGCGCCGAAAGCTGGCGCTCGACGCCAAGCAGCACCAGCGTTGCGGCCACGCCCACCGCCGCCGCCTCTGAGGGTGTGGCAATACCGCTATAGATAGAGCCAATCACGATGCTGATCAACACCAGCACGGGCAGCAGAAGCAGAATGGATTGCCCTACGCTCTGGTCAGTCGCCGCCTGTTTGGGTGCCAACGACGGCGACAAATAGGTCCTCGCGCCGATATACACGCTATACAGCAGCGCAATTAACAGGCCCGGCACTACCCCCGCCATGAACAGCTGACTAATGGAGACTTCCGCCTGAACGCCATAGACGATCATCACGATCGAAGGCGGAATCAACAGCCCCAGGCTACCGGCGCCCGCCAGCGAACCGATCGATAGGTTGCGATCGTACCCCCTCGTTTTCAGCTCCTGGGTGGTGATTTTGCCAATCGTCGCGGTCGTCGCCGCGCTGGAGCCGCTCACCGCCGCAAACAGCGTACAGCCAAGCACGTTGGTGTGGAGAATGCCGCCCGGCAAATGGCGGGTGATCGGCACCAGCCCTTTGAAAAGCCGCTCGGAAATATTGGAGCGAAAAATCAGCTCGCCCATCAATATAAACAGCGGGATAGCCGATAACTCCCAGCTATTACTGGCACGATAGAGAATTCGCGAAAAAATCAGACCGATACGATCAGCACCGAAGTCGCCAAACAGCCAAAGCGAGCCAATGGACACGGCCAGCATGGATGCAAAAATCCAGGTGCCCATCGACAAAAAGAACAACAGCAGTACGCCGACCCCGACGGCCGACCAAAAAATATCCATAACGCCTTTCCTATTAGTCGCTGCTTCAATTGACGCTAGACGAGTAGCCTGAACGCAGAGCCATTATTTTTAGGGCTCTGACTAACAGCGTGATGGAAATTAACCACATGCCCACGAGGATGGCGCTCTCCGGCAGCCAAATAGGCGTCTCTGCCATGGTTTCACTGACGGTGCCGCGGCTGTAGCTACGCAGAACATTCTGAAACCAGAAGGTCGAGAGCCACACAAAGCAACCTGCCGTTACCAAGCTGCTGAATAGCTCCAGCGGCCAGCGCATGGTTTCAGGAAAGCGTTCCAGAAGCAGAGAGACACGGATCAGCCCGCCCTTCTCCAGCACATAAGGCAGGCCTAAAAAGGACATCGTAGCCACGGCATAGCCGATATACTCATCGAGGATAAACGTCGAGTGGCCAAACAGCCTCAGCGCTATCTCTAACAGGATATGGCCGAGTATATAAATAATGAGCAGCACGGCAATGACAGCACCGACCCGATTGAGCAGTTTAGAGATACGCTCAATGACATTGAGCGCCCTCATTCGGCGCCTCGGAACTCGCTCAGAATCGACTCGCCGTCATCACCAGTATTCTCCAGCCAGCTCTCGACCACGCCACTGAAAGCTTCCTTGAGAGGCGTTAGCAACTCGTCCGAGACGGGATCGCTGATCACGACATCGTGCTCACCAAGCGTCTGATAGTTCTCTTCGGTACGCGTTTCAACCGCTTCCCAGTTGTGTTGGTCAGTCAGGCTGGCCGCTTCCATGACCGCATCCTGTTGCGCGTCGGTAAGCGATTCGAACGCATCGCGATTCATGTGCACCATGTTAAGAGGAATGGCGTACTGAACCCCGGCAAAGTAATTCTGGTGCTCCCAAAAGCTGGCATTGGCCCCCGCTTCGGCGGACGTTAACACCGCCTCGATACCGCCGGTGGCCAGTTGGGGTACCACATCGGCCCAGGACAGGCTGACCGGCGAGGCACCTACATTTCTAAATGTCTCGGTACCGTTACGGTCAAAGGTGCGAATCTTCAGGTTCTCGAGATCATCCTGGCTCGCGATCTCGTCTTCAGACCAGATGCCGCTCGGCGGCCAGGGCGAGGCATACAGCAGCACCTGGTTATTATCGGCGAACACCTCTTCGTAATAGGGTTTTGCTATGTCATAAAGCCGCCGCGCATCGGCAACGTCGTCGACAATAAAGGGCAGCGAAGAGAGTAGAAACAGCGAATCGATACCGCTCATGGTGCCCGAGAGCGTATCCGCTATCTCGACGGCGCCATCGGCCACGCCATAAAAATGATCACCGGAATTAAAGCCGAGCGAGCCACCCGTATGCAGCGTGATATCCATATCGCCATCGGTTAATTCGGCAAGCTTATCAATAAAATAGGCATCGCCCTGAGCATGAATGGAGGACGCATTATACTCATTGGAGAAGTCCATACTGACCGACTGGGAATGCGCATAGCCACTGACGAGTAGTGCCCCTAGCGCTATCGAAAGTTTTTTACCTGAATGAGGGAATTTGTTATTTAAATCAGCAGGATGGAACATTCTTTTAACCCCTATTTTTGATTGGTATAGGGATTAAACTACAGTCATTTGGGAACCATTTATGTCCCATAGCGACGCGAACGGACCAGACAACGACACGCCGCCCAGTGGGCGGCGTTTGCTGCGTGATTAACGCGGTCGGCGGTCGCCTTCGAGAAAGTTGGCCGTGAAGACCGCTTTGCCGTGGGTTTCGAACGACCACTTCATCACCTCGCTCAGTCCCGCCATGACCGCATCGAACTCGCCAAATACCTGGGTGCTCATGCGATTCGGGTGTACTTCCAATCCCGTCGCCTCAAGGCGTTTCACCACCTCTTTGACCACCGGCTTGAAGTCATCGGCCAACGGGTAATAGCTAAGCTGTACGGAAAGATACATAACGCCTCCTTACGCTGTGTTTTGGGGCTGACGGACGCTGGATAAACGCTGCCAGGCAGCCAAAATAGCGGCACGGGTCTCGTCCGGATGCTCCATCGGGAACATATGCGTACCGGGGACTTCACTCACCGATAGCCCTCTACGCTTCAAGCGTTTTATACGTGAAGCGGTCAATAGGTGGGACTCTTTGCCCGCCACCAGTTCTAACGGCACGCCCAAACGCTGCGGCAGGCGCGAGAGGTGATCCGGCAGGTGGCGGAAAATTTCCACCTCAATACCAGGATCAAAGGTCAGTTCTGCACTACCATCGTTTAGCAAGCGCGTCCCTGCTTCAATGTAGTCGTTGAGCGCCTCCGGGGTAAAGCGACGAAACAGCCCCCGGCGACCCAGCGAGCTTGCCATCGCTTCGCGACTCGGCCACACAGTGCGCCGCCCCAAGGTTTTTCCAGCAGGAGTAACCCGATCCACAAAGCCAAACCGCTTGGCGGCTTTCATTGCCCAGGCGTCCTTCCCCAGCATCAAAGGGGGATCAAGCATAATCACCCCGCAGAAGCGCTCGGGCTGCTTATCCGCGGCCATGGCCATTAGCGTGCCACCCAAAGAGTGCCCCACGCCCAGAAGCGGCGTATCCGTCTCGGGTAGATAGCTCAGCAGCTCATCCACCAAGTTGCCCCAGTTATGATTAACGGGGTAGTCAGGGTGGTGACCCAGGCGATCCAGAGGGTGCAGATCAAAGGTCTCTGCCAGTGGGTTCAGCAGGCTGCGATAGCTTAAGCCCGGAAAACCATTGGCATGGGCAAACACTAAACGGGGACGTTGGGCAGCATTAGCAGACATGGCAAGGCTCGCGCGTTAAAAAAGGCAGGAAGACGGCTAATGTGAAACATGGTTATTTATGCCGCCTATCATACATCTGTTTTAACGCGCTACTGCATGAGCGTCAATCGACAAAAGGATTAACAGGCTAATTAAAACAACGACAGCTGATGCTCCTGGCTGTTGTCCGCCAGCCGATACCCCACGCCAAGCAGACGCACGGGGCGCTCGCCGCGTGCCCAGCCAACGTTAAGCAGGCTTTCAAACTGTTCAAGGTTAGGCGCGGGGTCGGCGTGTTCGACGGTGGTTTGAGTAAAGTCGTTGAACTTCACTTTTACGATTAGCCCGCGCACCGCCAGTGGCGGGTCAAGCCGTGCATAGCGGCGCTCTAAATCTTCGATCAGCGCGGGTAGCTCTCGGTGGCAGGCATCGAGGTTGGGTAAATCCTGGGCGTAGGTCTGTTCGGTGCTGACCGATTTGCGCTCCCGGTGAGTTTTCACCGGGCGCTCGTCCCGCCCCCAGCTCAGCTCATGCAGCCGCCGTCCAAAACGGCCAAAGTGCTCGACCAGGTCGGTTAGCGTGCGGGTACGCAGGTCAGCGCAGGTGTGAATATCCAGCCCTGCCAGTTTCTCGGCCGTGCGGGGCCCTACCCCGTGGATTTTCTTGACCGGTAACTGTTGTACGAAGCTATCGACCTTATCCGGCGTAATCACGCACAGGCCGTCAGGTTTGTTCCAGTCGCTGGCAATTTTGGCCAGAAACTTGTTGGGCGCTACGCCCGCCGAAACGGTGATCCCCACTTCGCGGCTGACCCGTTCGCGGATCGCTTCGGCCATGAGTGTCGCGCTGCCGTGATGCTGGGTGACCTCCGAGACATCCAGAAAGGCCTCATCCAGGGAGAGCGGTTCGATCAGTTCAGTCACATCGCGATAAATGGCGAAGACCTGGCGGGCGACCTCTTTGTATTTGGCCATCTCACCGCGAATCACGGTGAGATGCGGGCAGCGCTTGAGTGCCTGGGCCATCGGCATGGCCGAATGAATGCCAAATTCGCGGGCGGGATAGTTGCAGGTGGCGACCACCCCGCGCTGCTCGACGCTGCCGCCAATGGCAATCGGTATATCCCGCAGCGCGGGATTATCGCGCATTTCCACTGCTGCATAAAAGCAGTCACAGTCGCAGTGAATGATTTTGCGCACCGGCTAGCCTTCCAACTGTAAAAAAACACAGTCTAGCATAGGCGTTATGTGCCACAGAAGGTTCTTAGCACCTGCTCATTTTCCGTGGCGGGCGCCGCTAAACGGCGCGCTTCAACAGATTCATCGAACGGCTTAGTCACCACTGCCAATAAGGTGTGGAAAGGCGCAAAATCACCGTCGTAAGCGGCATCAATGACCTCTTGAACCCGGTGGTTACGGGGAATAATGACCGGGTTGGCGCTTCGCATGGCCGCAAAACGCTCACTATCTTGGCTGGCTATCTGCGCTTGCTGCCAGGTATCCAGCCACGCGGTCAAACCGTCAGGCTGAGTCGTCAGTGCCAGCAGTGCCTGGCGGTACTCATCGCTCGGAGAGGCTGCGTATTGCGTGAGCGCATCAAAGGTAGCGGTCATGTCCATCCGCCCCTGATGCATCTGGCTTTCGAGGCCTTCCATTAGCGCTTCGGCCTGGGGGCTTTCCGCCGCTAAACCGAGCTTATCGGCATGCAGGCGGACTTGCTCGGCGCTGAACAGTGATTCAAAGCGCCGGATGGCGTCAGTGGCCTGCTCCACGACCGCGTCGCCCTCTTCCCGCATCAACGGCAGCAGCGTTTCGGCAAAGCGGGCCAGATTCCACTGAGCAATCGCTGGCTGGTTGGCAAAGGCGTAGCGTCGGCCTTGATCGATGGAACTGTACACCTTCTGCGGATCGAACTGCTCCATAAAGGCGCAGGGGCCGTAATCGATGGTTTCGCCGGCGATGCTGCAGTTATCGGTATTCATCACGCCGTGAATAAAGCCGACGCTGATCCAGCGGGCAATCAGCACTGCCTGACGAGCGACCACCGCTTCCAGCAGCGCCATATAGGGATCTTCTGCGTTGGCGGCATCCGGGTAGTGGCGCGCAATCACATGATCCGCCAGGGCTTTGAGCAATGCTTCATCCCGCTGTGCAGCGGCAAACTGAAAGGTGCCCACGCGAATATGGCTGCTCGCCACGCGGGTAAAGACGGCGCCGGGCTCAGCCATTTGCCGTACCACTCGCTCGCCGCTCGCCACGGCCGCAAGGGCACGGGTGGTGGGAATCCCCATGGCGGCCATGAACTCGCTGACCAGGTACTCACGCAGCACCGGCCCTAACGGCGAACGACCATCGCCACCACGGGAAAACGGCGTGCGACCGCTGCCTTTTAGTTGCACATCGCGGCGAACGCCATTCTGATCGATCACTTCACCCAGCAGCAGCGCACGGCCATCGCCCAGTTGCGGCACAAAGTTGCCGAACTGGTGCCCGGCGTAACCTAAGGCGCCCGGTTTGGCATCCGGCATGGGCTGGTTGCCGCTAAACCACTCGGCAAGCGTTGTAGAGTCAGGTATTTCTTTGGCCCCTAGCTCATGGGCAAGCGGCGCATTGAACGCAATCAGCTCCGGGCTGGCCACAGGTGTTGCTTGGGTGGCGACCCAGAGGGGTTCAGGCAAGGTGGAATAGAGATGTTCGAATGGCAGCACGATAGGCTCCGCTATTGATGGCGATATCTACCTAATACCCTAGCACTTTAGTCAAGTAAACGCCGCTGCAAACAGCGCACAGCCTGCTCAAGCACCGGCGTCAACGGCGCCCGCCACTGGTGGGTCAATAGCGCATCTGCCCGGGTGACGCCGAGCGATAGCGATGCTAGCGGCATGCCCCGTTCATGGGCGGCACGGCAGAAACGGTAGCCGGAAAACACCATCAACGAGGTGCCCACTGCCAGTACCGCATTCGACTCGGCCAGCGCTACCTGCGCTGCAAGCCGCCGTTCGGCGGGCACCACATCGCCGTAGAACACCACGTCAGGCTTCAGGATGCCGCTGCAGCGCGGGCAGTCGAAAATGCGAAAGGTGCTGAAGTCGGTTTCCAGGTCGGCATCGCCATCCGGAGCGTGCCCCGCCTGCAAACCAGTAAAGCTCGGATTCATGCGCGCCATTTCGGCATGCATGGCGTGGCGCATCATTTGATAGTCGCACACCATGCACTTCACCATGTCCGCTCGACCATGCAGGTCGATCACCCGGCGGGAACCAGCGCGCTGATGTAAACGGTCAACGTTTTGGGTCACCAACTGCTGGATATAACCCTGTGACTCCAGCGCGGCCAACGCACGGTGTGCGCCGCTGGCTTGGGCTTCGCGCATGGCGCTAAAACCGATCAGCGCGCGGGCCCAGTAGCGCTGGCGAACGTGATGAGAACTCATGAAGTCGCCATGCTGCACCGGGGGTGGCCGCTTCCACTGACCATCCGCATCGCGATAGTCCGGAATGCCACTGTCGGTACTCACACCGGCACCGGTAATCACCCACAGTTTGGGGTGCCGCTGAATAAAATCAGCCAGTTCCTCGCCCGCCAGGGCAACGCTTTCTGCAATTTCCACGGCCTGCGTCAATCGTTCACCTCTAGGCAATGTGGCTCAAACTCAACGATACTGTATAGCAACAGCGGGCCATGCAACGCGCCCTTTAACGGTTATTGTGCACCCAGGAGATACTCTTATGCAGCACGATCATGACATTATTATTGTCGGTGGCGGCATGGTGGGCGCCGCCCTGGCGGCCCGCGTGGGTCATGCGGGCTTCTCCGTAGGGCTGGTGGAGCACGGCGATTCCCCTACTCCCCCTAGCGGTGACTATGACCTGCGTATTTCCTCGCTGAATGCGCGCTCGTTAGCCTTTGTTAAGGCCAGCGGCACGACGTTACCTGAGGAGCGTTGCTGCCCTTTTCGGCATATCGATGTCTCCAACCAGGACGGCACCGGCCATTCGCTGTTTTCCGCTCAGGATAGTGGCATGGATGACTTCGGCATCTTTATCGAAAACCGCACGTTGCAGTACGCGCTATGGCAACGGCTAGAACAACTGCCCAGCGTCACCTGCTACACCCACTGCGCGCCGTTAAGTACGATCACCTCAAGCACTGGCCGCCTGCTGGAGCTGGATAATGGCAAAACCCTAAGCGCCCGTTTGATCGTCGGCGCCGACGGCGCGCAATCGACCCTACGTGAGCTAGCGGGGATCAACGTTAGTAGCCACGACTACCATCAGCGAGCGATGATTATTAACGTGGAAACCGAACTGCCCCAGCAGGATGTCAGTTGGCAGGTCTTCACCCCCACGGGCCCCATTGCCATGCTGCCATTGCCCGGCCATCGCGCTTCCTTGGTGTGGTACGACACAGATAAAACCACCCAAGCCCGCGAACAGCTGGACGATGACGCACTCAAAGCAGCCATCGAAATGGCCTTCCCTAAACGCCTGGGCAACCTCATCCGCATCGTCGCCCGGGCCAGCT
Source organism: Halomonas sp. IOP_14 (assembly GCF_021021315.1). Taxonomy (NCBI): domain Bacteria; kingdom Pseudomonadati; phylum Pseudomonadota; class Gammaproteobacteria; order Oceanospirillales; family Halomonadaceae; genus Halomonas; species Halomonas sp. IOP_14. The sequence goes on from NZ_JAINWD010000017.1 coordinate 103,669, forward strand.
TTCCCATCAAGCGCCAACACGCCCACCGCTATATCGGCAAGCGCCTGGCACTTATTGGCGACGCGGCCCATGTGGTGCACCCGCTGGCAGGCCAGGGGTTAAATATCGGCCTGCACGACGCCGACACCCTTGCCGAGATCATTATCCAGGGCCGCGACCCCGGCGACTATGTCAACCTACTCCGCTTTGAGTGCCAGCGCCGCGCGGCCAACCAAGCGATGATCGCCGCCACCAACAGCTTTCACCACCTGTTTACCGGCGCCAAGCCGCTGCGCCAACTAGGCGATCTAAGCCTGCAAATAGCCGAGCGCTTCCCGTTCGCCAAACGCATGATGATGCAGCAAGCTAATGGGCTGAATCCGTTTAAAATGCGCTAGGGTCTACTACGCTGAGAGGGTGGTCACTGCCGGTGGCCCATAACAATCACAATAACCCCTCGTTAAAGGCAACCCTATGGCATCTACACGATATGCGCTGTTCACGGCAACGCTCTGTTCCGGCCTTGGCCTCCTTCTGGCTCCTCCCCTGTGGGCCTGGGATGGCGTCGTCGAGAAGCAGACCTTTGAAATGGACAGCTTCACTACCCAGGGCGGTGAGACGATCCCTAACATCACGGTGGGTTGGGAAGCCTACGGCGAGCTCAATGACGCCCGCGATAACGTCATTCTAATCACCCACTTCTTCTCTGGCACCAGCCATGCGGCAGGCCGCTATGAGGAAAATGGGCAGCCGACCGGCTACTGGGATGCCATCATTGGCCCCGGCAAGCCACTCGATACCGATGAGTACTACATCATCTCCTCGGATACGCTGGTTAACCTGAATGCCAAAGACCCCAACGTCACCACCACCGGGCCCGCCTCCATCAACCCTGACACCGGCGAGCCCTGGGGCATGGACTTCCCGGTCGTCACCATCCGCGACTTTGTCGAGGTACAGCGCGAGCTACTCGAAGGCCAAGGCATTGAATCACTGCATGCGGTGATGGGTGCCTCAATGGGCGCGCTACAGGCCTTCGAGTGGGCCAGCGCCTATCCTGACCGAGTAGAACGGCTAATCTCAGTGATTGGCGGCGGCGTTGCCGACCCTTGGCTGCTGGCAACCCTAAGCGCCTGGGCCGCGCCGATTCGTTTAGACGCCAACTGGAACGAGGGTAACTACTACAACGGCGAACCGCCTATCGACGGGCTAAAAGAAGCGCTGAAACTGGTGACACTCAACGCCAACCACTGGCAGTGGGCTAACGAAACCTTTAACCGCGATTGGGCCGACGAAGAACGCGACCCAGCCCAGGATATCAACGCCCGCTACGCGATTGAGAAAACGCTGGATGACATCGCCGCCGCTCGTGCTGCCACCTCCGATGCCAACCACCTACTCTACCTGGTGCGCGCCAACCAAACCTTTATGGCGGGCCACGGCGACTCTTTAGAAGAAGGCCTTGCCGCCATCGAGGCACCGACACTAATGCTGTATAGCGAAAACGATCTCGTCTTCGCACCCGAAGGCGTGCGCCGCACTGCCGAGTTGATTGAGGCAGATGGCACTGAGGTGACGCTTGAAACCCTGGAAGGCAATCGAGGCCATTTGGATGGCGTTGTTTCCATCGACCAAGCTAGCGATACATTGCGGGCGTTTTTGCAGTAAGGGATTGAGCGCTGACTTTGAGTCTTAAACCCAGCGCTGAAGAAGTTGCAATATGAGCCAGCCTTACCAGCCGCATCTCAGGCCAGAGCCTCTAAAACATTAGCGGCTGGCGTTCTCTTCGGCCACCTGACGAAGCGCATCGACAAGCACTTCAGCTGGCTGGGCGCCCGAAATCAGGTAGCGCCCGTCGAGGATGAATCCCGGCACGGCAGTGACCCCTGCTTCCATGAATCGCTGTTCTGCCGCTCGAACTTCGTCTGCGTACTGATCAGACCGGGCGATGGACTCGGCAACGTCACCGTCAAGCCCGACCTCAATGGCCTTCTCGCGTAGAACCTCTGGGTCTGAAGGGTTTTTCGCCTCACCAAAGTAGGCATCAAACAGTGCCAATTGCAGGGGTGTCTCTAGGTTCTGCGTTGCAGCCCACGCAAGCACGCGGTGGGCAGCGAAAGTGTTGTTCGCCCGACGCTCCTGGGCACCACGAAAATTTAATCCAAGCTCTTCGGCCACCGCCATAATCTCGCGCTGGGACTGCGCCATGCTGGCAGCATCCTTACCGTACTTGCGGCACAAGTGCTCCAGGACCAGCTCGCCCTCAGGCGGCATATCCCGGTTGAGCTCGAAGGGCTGCCAGAAAAGCTCAACGTCGATCTCGCCATCAAGGGTTTCTAGCGCTTGTTCCAAGCGCCGATAGCCGATCGCGCACCATGGGCAGGCTACATCGGACACTAGATCAATTCTTACCTTCTGCATGATGGATCTCCTCGTTGGGTTCGGTCATCAGCGCACAAACTGCGCTAAGCCTTGGCTTTTATCAAGCAACACCTAAGCGCAACCCGCCTAGTCGGTTGTGCACTTTTTCCAACCCATTGACGGCGTTGGTAAGCCAAAGCCTCTTACTCACGGCTTAGCAGCTTACTAGTTCCAACGCTGGGGGTTGAATTGGTAACGAGGAATAAAGTGCGTCAGCACCAGGTGGGCAGCTCTGTCTATTCGGCAAACGCGGCGATCAAGAGAAAGGCAACCACACCCGATACAGTCTGTCATCATATCTCTCAGTTCAATTAACTGCGTTATCTTCCTGTTTAGCTCGCCTGCCACCTAGAGCCCAATTTGTTCCAATCAAAAAGAGTGATACGGGTAGGATTCGGAAGCTCTTCAAGCTCAAATAAAATGCCTATCAGTTTATTTTTCACCCCCCTCTTGACCTCAACCTAAGTTGAGGTTTCAGAATAACCCTACGTCAAAGCCAACTCAAGCTTATCGCTTCAGATAATATTTTTATTAAATACGTGTAACTAAAACCAAACCAACACCCTTGGAAAAATCAACCCAGAGGATTTTAAAATGAAAGTACTTGCCTTCGGCGCTAGCAACAGCAAAAACTCCATTAACAAAAAGCTGGCGCTTTATGCAGCACAACAGATCAACAACGCAGATATTTCGTTAATCGATCTTAACGACTTTGAAATGCCTATATTTAGCGAAGAGAGAGAAAAGGGGTCTGGCATCCCTGCATTGGCGCATGCTTTTTACAACGCTATCGGTGAGGCAGATGTCATTGTCATGTCATTCGCGGAACACAACGGATCCTATACGTCAGCCTATAAAAATCTATTTGACTGGACATCACGAATAGATATGAAAGTATTTCAAAATAAACCCGTTCTTATGCTATCTACCTCCCCTGGCCAAAGTGGGGCACAAAGTGTCTTAGCTTCCGCACAAGCGTCAGCGCCCTATTTTTCAGCAACCGTTATAGGTGCGCTTTCCTTACCAAGCTTTTTCGACAATTTTGACTTAGAGCAGGGTGTCGTTACTAACCAGCAGTTTAACCGGGATTTACTTGGAATATTAAGTAACATTTAAACTTGTCTATTTTGGGAAATCGTCTGCAGTCTGTCATCACTGGCGCTATAGAAACTTATAGCGCCTGCCATCACCAGTGGCAAAACCGCTGCGACTCGAAGGATATGACACCTGGAGAATGACCTGGCTATGTGCTATTTCAGGCCGCAACAAGCTTCTTCACGTTGAGCTCTTCGCGATATTGGTCAGCACCACAACCAAGCTCTAGGACTGGCCCGCAGTCAGCTCGATCAGTGATAAGAGGTAACCAGCGTTGAAGCCAGGGGGCTGAGGACATGGGAAATCCTGAAGATATCTAGTTAACAGTGATCTCATAAATTAATTTAACTCTACCCCATTGATTCCCTCACGAACAAAAATAAATTCAGCAGTGTTTGAAGCAACCACCGGACGTACCCCTGTTCATAATCAGCAAGCCGGTGTTTAACTTTCTAAAACACCTCAGCAGCATATAGCCCATCGACATATACCAAAATACGTTCAAACTGATGAAAGTACATTTCCTCCTATACAGAGCAACACCCAGTAATGATAAGGAGCCAGCTATGAAAAAAGCATTATTAGCGCTAATCGCTACGATGCTGATAAGCGGGTGTAGCAACAGCAACACCTCCGCATCAAACGCGCCCGCTTCAGATACTACAACCGAGCAAAACCAGCACCACCACCAAGTGACCGACCAATGGGTCGGCCGATGGATTGGCGTTGAAGGGTTATTCCTGGAAATCAGTAAGGACGATTTTGCAGGCCCGGGCCATTATCTCCTTCACATGCGCTACGGCCTGGATGCCGACCAAATCGGCACCTTCGAAGGGCAGGCCATCGCCGAAGGCATTCGCTTCAACCGCGGGGAGGGCCCACAGCTGCTTCTTGCGAGCGACGGTGAAGCCAACGGCATGAAGTGGCTATTGGAAAAGGAAGACTGTCTGGTAGTCGCAACAGGTGAAGGCTATTGCCGCGACTGGCCTGCGCGGCAAGCCTCAACGGGTGGGGGATGAAAGCAGTTATTCTGCCGCCAGTTCAGCAAAGTGGCCCGCTTAATCCAGGGTGTACTTAAACCACCGCTGCTTTAAGCGGCAACCAGCCTCTTTACTTTAAGCTCTTTGCGATGCTGTTCGGCATGCCAAAGCTCGTATTGGGACTGCTGGTTCAACCAGCTTTCCGCATAGGTATCAAACGCAATAGAAAGCCGCACAGCCATTTCAGGACTAATACCCGCTTTGCCGTTCAGCACGGCACTGAGCGTTTTGCGGCTTACACCCAGCGCTTCGGCAGCAGCTGTCACAGTAAGGCCTAGAAGCTCCAAGCAAAGCTCGCGTAATACTTCACCAGGGTGGGGTGGATTGTGCATCAACATTGGCGCTACCTCAGTGGTAATCTTCGTAATTCACTATCTCGGCATTAGTATGGTACACACCAAAAAGAGTTGAGAAACTTGCTATGCCAGTTCAGCAAAGTGACCCGATTTATCCAGGATGTATTCGCTAAAATCCCGCGCCAGGTAAAGCGAGCCCGAATAGACGCTCCGGGCTTCTTGTCGGATGTCCTCAATAGACGGCGACGCATGGGGGTTGAGCTGGTAACGGGGGCTGAAGTGCGTCAGCACCAGATTGGGCAGCTGTGCGGTTTCGGCAAACTCAGCGACAAGCTTGGCGTAGCTATGCCCTACATCACCGGCCTTCTGGGCCATCTCTTCGGTGTAGGTGGCTTCATGCACCAGCACCTGTGCACCCGCGCACGCATCAAACAACAAGTCAGGCTGGTCATTGTCCC
>NZ_JAINWD010000018.1:0-105009 GCF_021021315.1 Halomonas sp. IOP_14
TGTTTGTGATGCCCTATTCGGCGAACGGCAAGCCACTCCAGGTACAGGGTTTCTTGGGCGCCTTCGAACGTACCGCCGCCAAGCAGGCCGAGCGGCTACGCACCTTGGCCCGCTTTGATATCCCCCTGGTGGGTATCGACCCGGCGATGACGCTCACCTATCGCCAGGAGTACGTCAAAGCGCTAGGTAATGAGGCGGTGCCGGAGGTGCTGATGCTGCAGGAGTGGCTCACGACCCGCATCAATACGCTAGCGCCCAACCAACTTAAGCTAACCGACCCTGGCTTTAAGCTGCTCTCCCACTGCACCGAGAAAACCAATGCACCGGGTAGCCCTAAAGCATGGCAGCAGGTATTTGCGGCGTTTGGGTTAGAGCTTGAGCTGATGGCCACCGGCTGCTGCGGTATGTCTGGCACCTACGGCCACGAAACCCGCAACGCCGCTACGTCCAAAACTATCTACGCCCAGTCGTGGCAGCCCCAGGTGGAGGCAGTGGAGAACAGCGGCAAACTATTAGCCACAGGCTATTCCTGCCGCAGCCAGGTGAAGCGTTACTCATCGCAAACGTTGCACCACCCCTTACAGGCACTATTGGCACAATTGAAGTCGGTATCTCATCGTTAACCAACAATAGGCAAGAGAGCAATAAAATGACTCAAGCAGATCTTCTTTCAACCAATGATGTTCGCGACCGTTTCTCTAAGGCCATGTCGGCCATGTATCAAACAGAAGTGCCGCAGTACGGTACGCTGCTTGAACTCGTGGAAAGCGTTAACCAGGAAACGCTTAGTCAGCGACCTGAACTGCATCGCCGCCTGGAAGCCCAGGGCGAGTTGGCACGTTTGAGTGTAGAGCGCCATGGTGCGATACGTGTAGGAACAACCGACGAGCTTTTCATGCTGCGCCGCCTGTTTGCTGTCATGGGCATGTATCCGGTGGGTTATTACGATCTCTCTGAAGCGGGAGTGCCGGTTCACTCAACCGCCTTCCGGCCTATCGACGATGACGCGCTGGCGATGAACCCTTTCCGCGTTTTTACCTCGCTACTGCGTTTAGAACTCATTGAAAGTGAGGCGCTGCGCCAGTGTTCAGAAGAAATTCTGGCGAAGCGCGATATTTTTACTCCAGGGGCACGTGAGCTTATTGAACGTCATGAAACTCAGGGGGGATTAACCAGAGCAGAGGCCGACCAGTTTGTAAAAGAAGCCCTGGAAACTTTCCGTTGGCACCAGGATGCGACGGTTGATCTGGATACCTATCATGCGCTTCATGATGAGCACCGTTTGATTGCCGATGTGGTGTGCTTCCGCGGGCCGCATATTAATCACCTGACGCCGCGAACCTTGGATATCGACGAAGTGCAGCGCCGCATGCCTGAAATGGGCATGAACCCTAAAGCCGTCATTGAAGGGCCACCGCGTCGTGAATGCCCCATTTTGTTGCGCCAAACCAGCTTTAAGGCGTTAGAAGAATCAATCCGCTTTGCCGGTGATGCCCAAGGTACCCACACGGCGCGCTTTGGTGAAATTGAGCAGCGTGGAGTGGCGCTCACACCGAAAGGTCGCGCGCTATATGACCAGTTGCTTCAAGAAGGTCGCAAACAAGCCGCGGGGCTGGATAACGACGCACACCAAACGGTCATGAAAAACGTCTTTGCCAAGTTCCCGGATAACGATGAGGCAATGCGCCAGGAAGGCTTGGCGTATTTTCACTATCACCTGACAGCAGCAGGTCAGGCCGCTAAAGAGAGTGCTAGTAGCGATATTGAGGCGTTGATCGAACAAGGCCTAGTGGAAGCCCAGCCAATTACCTATGAAGACTTTCTACCGGTCAGCGCGGCGGGCATTTTCCAATCGAATCTGGGGGGAGGGCAGAACGAGGCCTATGCGGGGAACGCTAATCGTGATGCCTTTGAGAAAGCGCTGGGTACTCAAGTAACGGATGAACTATCACTCTATGCAGAGCGCGAAAACGCCTCTAAAGCCAAGGTGTTGGCAACGCTAAAAGGTGAAATACTCGTTTAGAATCTGCATGCAGCACACGGAGGTGCGGCAGTTTTCTTTAAGTTTAAGGGGTGCGTTTAGACAATAAGTTAAACATAAAAACGTGCGCCTACGGTTAACTCGTGGCGCATGTTTTTACTTAAAGGATGTTAAGTAGTGACACTCTGATTAGATGAGTACCCGTAAACACTGACCCGCATGGTATAGCGAGAAACCGCTTTCATAGGCACAGCTCCATAACGGACGTGCTCGAATGGGTTTGGGCTGCGATAACGGAAGAGGCAGCAGGCTGTCATCCTCGTTTGCAATGTAATGGGCAAACCCTTCGCCAACTACGGTGCCAGTGGTAACGCCGCGCCCGTTGTAACCGGTGGCTGACAGAATCCCAGGGGCAGGTTCAAAAATACGTAAGGTGTGATCCGGTGTGAAAGCAACCTTGCCGGTCCAGGTGTATTCCCAGCGAACGTTGCCGAGCGCAGGGAAGTAGTGATTCTGTATCGTATCGGCCCAACGGGTCAGGTAGGCCAGCGGCTTGCCTTCTCCTTTACCCAGGCTGCCCAGCAGCAGGCGACCCTCCTTGTCGCGACGAATGCTGCTAAGTACTGTGCGAGTGTCCCAGGCGCCTTGTTTCTCAGGAAGAATCGCATCGGCGGCTTCGCCAGTAAGAGGTTCTGACGCTAGTTGATAGAAGTGGCCAGTAAAGAAGTGTTGACGAACCTCGTTCCAGTCATCTTCCGTATAAGCGTTGGTGGCCATCACCACTTTATTGGCTGTGACGCTACCGCTCTCGGTCAATAAGCGCCAGCGATCTCCTTGTCGCTCGATACCTTTAACCGCACTGTGGCAGTAAAGCTTGGCGCCTAAGTTGGCCGCCGCGCGGGCAAGCCCCCGCGTATAGGCGCAAGGATTGATAGTGCCCGCGCGTTCATCCAGAAGTGCGGCCTGTATCTGGGACGTGCCGGTTGCAAGCTCGCATGCCGCTCCTTCCAATAGCGTCACCGGCGCCCCACGGTGTTGCAACTGATCGCGACGGCGAGCGAGCGCTTGGCAGCCTTTGGCGTTATGGCCAAGGTGCAGTGTGCCTGTTCGGGTGGCATCGCACTGGATGGCATGGCGTTCAATAATATTGAACACCTTTGACGGCGCGCCGCCTAGAATAGTATTAACCCGCTCACCGTTCTCTTTGCCTAGCGCGGCCACAATGTCATCGGGGGGTATCCAAAGCCCGGCGTTCACTAGACCAACATTGCGTCCTGACCCGCCACTGGGCATATCTCCTGCCTCCAGCAAGGTTGTTTTGATACCTTTCTCGGCCAGATGCAACGCGGTGGAGAGGCCCGTAATCCCGCCGCCCACCACACACACATCGACCTCTTCATGGCTGGCTAGCACGGGATAGTCTAGCGGCGTTTCGGCACTCGTTTGGGGCCAAAGGCAGCGCTCGGAGAGGGTCGTTGGCATTTTAGTACCTCCTTAAAAAGAAGCGCAGGCCGGCCCAAGGCCGACCTTGTATGGCTATGAAGTAGGTTGTTGAGAGGTGGGCGCGGAGTGTGGTGCATCAGTAGCGTTTGTTTCAGGCTGCTCAGGTTCGTCGCGGGGAATAAAGCGGCCGGTTAGTGCCCAAAGCAGTCCGAATAGCGGCGATAGCCAGCAAGCGAAAGCGAAAGGTGCATAAGCCAGTGTGGGTACACCAATGGTCGATGACACAAAACCGCCGCCCATGTTCCAAGGAATCAATGGAGAAGAAAGCGTGCCGTTGTCTTCGATCGAGCGCGACAGCGTACAGGTTTTATAGCCCATGGCTTGATACTGACCTTTTAACAAACGGCCGGGCAACACCAGCGTTGTATACACATCGCCGATAATAGTACTCACTGCAAGCGTAGTGCCGGAGCTTGTCGCCACTAGGCTGAAACGACCTTTGATTAACCGCATCAGCTGTTTAATGATCGCATCAACGGTGCCGTAGGCTTCCAGCATGCCAGCGAAACCCAACGCAAAGAACGTTAAGGTAACCACCCAGGTCATGGAGAGCACGCCACCACTGCTTAGCAGTGCATCAATCGCCGAATTTCCAGTATCGCTGCTAAAACCATTCTGCATGGCATCAAACACCGCGTGTAAGGTTTCGCCTTGAACACCTATAGCCACTAGGCCGCCTATAGCCGCGCCGGTAAAAATGGTTGGAAAAGGAGGAAACTTGGCAAGTGCTAGACCAATGACCACGCAAGGTGGGATAAGCGTTATCCAAGAAAGGGTAAAGGTGTCATCAAGCGCCTGACGAAAGGTGGCAATATCGGTGCTGCGCTCGAACTGACCGCCATAGCCAGCGCCGAGCCATACATAGAGCACCAGCGCTATCAACATAGCGGGCACCGTAGTCGCCATCATGCTGCGTATATGGCTCCATAAATCCGTTTCACAGACGGCCGGTGTTAGGTTGGTCGTCTCCGATAGCGGTGACATCTTGTCGCCAAAGAAGGCACCTGATACCAACGCGCCGCCGGTCAGGTGCATGGGAATACCCAACCCTTCCCCGATCCCCATTAGGGCAAGCCCGAGTGTCCCGACGGTACCCCAAGAAGTGCCCGTTGCGAGGGATACTAGGGCACTAATTACACAAGTAGCGACGAGGAAATAGGAGGGCGAAACCAGTTGAAAACCATAATACATCAGCGTGGGCACTGTGCCGGAAAGAATCCAGGTGCCAATCACCATGCCGACCGCCAAGAGAATAAAAATGGCGGGCATGCCTAGCTTGACCACCTCCAGCATTGAGGCTTCCATCTTTTCCCAGGGAACGCCGCGTATGCGGCCGCACATGGCGCAAATCATAATGCCGAAGGCTAACGGAATATGGGGAGTAAAGTCAGAGAAGATAAAAAACTGCAGTATAAGAATGGCGGTAGTGGCCAGCAGCGGAAGTAGCGCCATCGCGAGGCCCGGCGTCGGGCCGATTTGGACATCGTCACGCATACATCACCTTCTTTTTTTATGTTGTTAGTAAGGGCTCTTTACATAAGAGCCCTTGCTTGATGGGGAAGGGTTAGTCGAATTTAATGCCTTGAGCTAACGGCAGTTCACGGGAGTAGTTCACGGTGTTGGTTTGGCGACGCATATAGCTTTTCCAGACGTCAGACCCTGACTCACGACCGCCGCCGGTCTCTTTCTCGCCGCCAAAAGCGCCGCCAATTTCCGCGCCGCTGGGGCCGATGTTGACGTTAGCGATGCCGCAGTCACTGCCGACTGCGGAGACGAAGGTTTCAGCCTCACGTACATCGGTCGTAAAGATGCAGGAGGATAGCCCCTGGGGAACGTCATTATTGGTGGCAATGGCCTCATCCAGCTCTTGATAGGTGAGCACATAGAGAATGGGCGCAAAGGTTTCGTGCTTGACCAGCGAATTTTGCTCGGTTACCTCAACAATGGCGGGTTCCACGTAGTAGCCACCATCGTTACTGGCAACGTCGACACGCTCTCCCCCGAAGACATTCGCACCCTGCTCACGCGCTTTGGCCAGTACGCTCTGCATGGCGTCGAAGGCCTGGTGATCGATCAAGGGGCCTACCAGTTTGCCTTCCAGTGGGTTACCAACGCTCACCCCTTGGTAAGCCTTTTTCAGCCGCGCCAACACGTCATCCTTGATGGACTCATGAACGATCAAGCGGCGTAGCGTGGTGCAGCGCTGGCCCGCCGTACCGACCGCGGAGAAGAGAATGGCGCGCGTCGCCATGTCCAGATCGGCACTCGGCGCCAAAATCATCGCATTGTTGCCGCCCAGCTCGAGAATGCTACGACCGAAGCGCGCCGCCACTTTGGGGCCGACTTCGCGACCCATGCGGGTGCTGCCAGTGGCACTGATAAGCGCCACTCGTGAGTCATCCACTAACTGCTCGCCTGCTGCCCGCTCACCAATAATCACTTGGCTTAAATGCTTGGGTGCTTCATCACCGAACGCCTCTATCGCGCGATCCAATAACGCTTGGCAGGCGAGTGCCGTTAACGGGGTTTTTTCAGAAGGCTTCCATAGCAGGCTATTGCCACATACCAGTGCCAGGGCTGAATTCCATGCCCAGGGAGCAACGGGGAAGTTGAACGCGGTAATCAGGCCAATTGGGCCTAATGGATGCCAGCTCTCACGCATATGGTGGCCGGGGCGCTCGGAAGCAATGGTCAGGCCAAACAACTGGCGAGATTGGCCAACGGCGAGATCGCAAATATCGATCATTTCCTGAACTTCGCCCAGTCCTTCCGGAAGGATTTTGCCGCACTCCCAGGTGACCAACTCACCCAATGATTGTTTATGTTCGCGTAGTTGCTCGCCAAACAGGCGAACCAATTCACCACGACGGGGTGCTGGTACACGCTTCCAGGCTGAAAAAGCTTTTTCTGCATTCGCGATAGCGGTATCCACTTCGCTGCTGGAGGAGGTTGTTAGACGACCAATCTCGCTGCCATCAATGGGGGTAGTAACAACGAGGTCACCGCCTTGATACTGCTCTTTTGCGACGCCCATTTTTTCCATCAGGGAATGAATCATTGCTTCACCAAATGTTGAGTTGTGAGTAAATTGGTTACGGGGCCAGTATTGCTAGGGTATTGGTGAGCCATCAAACGATGTTTATGAAAAATATCATTCCTTTATTTCATGAGGTGGGTTGTGATGCGACGTCGACATTTGCCTTCATTAAGCGGCTTGCACTGTTTTGAAGCAGCTGCACGTCATCTCAGTTTCACCCGTGCAGCGGATGAGCTTAGCTTGACCCAGAGCGCCGTGAGCAAGCAGGTCTCTCATCTGGAAGCGACGTTGCAACATCCGCTATTCAGGCGGGTAAGGAAGCGGTTGCACCTAACGCCAGAAGGGGCGGTTTACTTGAGTGAAGCGCGCAAAATCCTGGCTCAGGTGGAGATGTCGACGCGCTATATGCAGTCTTATGGGGTGGAGTCCGATGTATTGAATGTTGCCACCTTGCCTACTTTTGGTGCGCGCTGGCTCATCCCTCGATTGAACGGATTTCGTTTTAAACACCCAAGCATTAACCTCAATATTTCGAATCGAGCCGAGCCGTTTGACATGCAAAAGGAGCGCATTGAGATTGCCTTCTTTTTTGGCCATGGAGTATGGCCGCGTGCCGAATGCGTCAAGTTATTGGATGAGGAAGTCGTGCCTGTCTGCGCGCCTGGCGTGATGGAGCAAACCGAAGTCAATGACCCACTCGCGCTCACCAAGATGATCCTGTTGCAGGTATCGACGCGCCCGGAAGCTTGGCACGACTGGTTTGAAGCCCAGAGCCTGTATACCGAGCACAGCTACCATGGGCCAAGATTTGATACCTTTTATATGGCCCTTCGCGCAGCGCGAGCAGGCTGTGGAGTCGCGTTAGTGCCAAGATTTCTAGCCCAAGAAGAGCTTGATGAAGGGAAGTTAGTCATTCCCTGGTCGTTCTCACTGAACAGCCAGGATGCTTACTATATGGCCTACCCAGAACATATGGCTGACCTGCATAAGGTCAAATCATTTACTGAATGGATTAAAGCGCGGCTCTAAGTTAAATGCTAAACAGCTTAACTAGCTGCTTAGCACTATGGGTCACTCAATATTACGCGTCACTCAATAATGCCCTGTTCACGGGCCATGGCGTAGGCTGCCTGTGGGCCATTCCAGAGTGACGGCAGCAGTATCAACGAGACCGGAATCGCGGTGATAACAATGAACTGCTGCAGCGCGCCAATCTGGCCTGCGCCCATATACAGCAGTACCGCTGCCATCAACGCCATGGCGATCCCCCAAAACGCCCGCATGACCGGGCTGGGGTTATCGTGCCCCGCCCCCACTACCGCAATGGCGTAGCTCATTGAGTCGCCGGTGGTCGCAACGAAAATGGTGGTCAGAAGCAGGATCGCTAGTGCCATCCAGGTACCGCCGGGCAGTGCTTGGGCAATGGTTAAGGTGGCTACATCAAACTGGAAGTTGTTCAGCGCCTCGGTTAAATCAATCACCCCGGTGAGTTGATAATAAATGCCTGAGCCGCCCAGCAGGGTAAACCACACGGTGGTGGCAATCGGTGCCAGGATTGCTACCGCGATGATCATTTCGCGGATGCTGCGACCGCGGGAAATACGCGCCACAAAAATCGCCATCAGCGGCGCATAGCCAATAAACCAGGCAAAGAAGAATACTGTCCACCACTGCATCCACCACGCCGGAGCGGTCTCTGCGGTCATGGTCGCCATGGTAAAGAATTCGCTGACATACGCGCCCATGCCTGAAACGTAGCTATTGACCAAAAACAGTGTGGGGCCAAAAACAATAATGACCGCGCCAATGGCTAGCGCCAGTAGCACGTTAAAGCGGCTAAGTAGTTGAATGCCTTTGTGTACGCCGCTCATGGAAGAGAGCACGTAGATGCTGCCGAGTACGGCTAGAATGATCAACTGGCCGGGATAACCTTCCGGTAAGCCAAACAGCTCGTGCAGGCCGAAGCTGACCTGGGTGGCCAAAAAACCAATTGGGCCCACAGTGCCCGCAACCAAAGCAATTACGCAGCAGGCATCGACGATGCTGCCCAGCGGGCCGCGCATTAGTCGCTCACCCAGTACGGGGTAGAGCAGGGTGCGGGGCTGAAGCGGCTGGCCTTTCACGTAGTGCGCATGGGCAAGCACCACGGCGGTTAGCGACCCCAGTACCGCCCAAGCCATAAAGCCCCAGTGCATGAAGGACTGCCCCAAGGCGCCGGAAACGGCGTCAGCGGTGCCTGCTTCGCTATCAAACGCGGGAGGCGTTACCACAAAGTGGTATACCGGCTCACCGGCGGCAAAGAATACGCCACCGCCTGCCAGCAGCGTACACAGAATGATCGAGAGCCACTTAAACGTGCTCATTTCTGGTGCATCTAAATTGCCGATTTTAGCTTTAGCGGCTGGGGTTATGGCCAAACCGATGGCGATAAAGAACGTCAGCAGGAGCAGCAGTTGAAAGTAACTGCCCAGCACTAGCGCGGTCCAGGCGAAGCCAGCGCTGATGCTGTCAGCTACCAGAGTTACGTCGTAAAGCGACAGTGCGAGAAAGGCAACGATAAAGCCGATACTTAATATCAATACAATAGGGTCGCCGAGCGAAAACCGCTGAGAGCCCTCAGAATTGGGGCTGGGGTGGGTCATGTTAAATACCTTATGGGGAGCGAGAAACTGAAATAGCAGCCTATTAAAGCGTGCCGTTAAGCGGTGTAACGCCACATGAGCGTTCAGAAGTTGGTGATTGAAGCAGGCGAAATTACAGGTAAAAAAAAGCGCCATTCAAGGAATGGCGCAAGACAGGAAACTGAGCTTAGTATATCGCCAATTTAGACCAACGTCTAATATGTTTTAACTTGGTGCGTTGCTCAGGGGCAAATGCACCATTTTGGCCATATAGCGGAGGGCGGCGGCACTTAGCTGTCTACCTAATAGCATGAAAATTAAATAAAAAATCAATAATGGCAGTATTGCTGCAATGCTAAAGCATATTTTGTATACAAGGTATGCTCACGATGATGACCTCCACTTCTAAACGCCGTTTTTCTACTTCAACACTAGGCTTTCCCACTGCAACACCAGGTTTTTCTACGGCGCGCCTGCTCACCGGCTGCGCGGCAGCGCTGATGTTAATACCGGCTATCAGTTACGCCGACGATACCCAAATACGTTTTCAGCTGGATTGGCGCTTTGAAGGCCCCTCCGCGCCGTTTTTGATGGCTGAAGAGAAAGGCTACTTCGCCGACGAAGGGTTGGACGTTCAGATTGATTCTGGCAGCGGCTCGGCGGGTGCGATTAATCGCGTGGCGTCCGGGGCCTATGAAATGGGCTTTGGCGATCTTAATGCGCTGGTCGAGTTTCTCGCCGAAAACCCCGATGGCCCCGGTATCCAAGGCGTCTATATCGTCTACGACGGCACCCCCGCGGCGGTGTTTGCCCGCAAAGACCGCGGCATCGAGAGCCCGGCTGATTTAGCCGGTAAAACCATCGCCGCCCCCACCTTCGATACCGGCTACCGCGCCTGGGGCGTGTTTGCCGCGGCTAATAATCTGGACGCCGACGCGGTGGAGTGGCAAAACGTCGACCCTACGCTGCGCGAAACGCTGCTAACCCGGGGCGATGTGGATGCAATCACTGGCTTCTACTTCACCAGCCTGCTCAATCTTGAAGAGCGGGGAATGAGCGAAGACGAGCTGACTATTATGCCGTTCCCAGACTACGGCGTGCCCCTGTACGGCAACGCCATTATCGCTAGTGAATCCTTCGCCGAAGAAAATCCGGAAGCCGTGCAGGGCTTTCTGCGCGCCTTCAACCGCGCCCTGGGCGACACTATTGCCGATCCCGAGGCTGCCATTGAGTATGTTAAAAACCGCGATGGCCTGATCGATGTGGAAATGGAGACTCGGCGCTTAAAACTTGCTCTGGATGGCGTCGTCGACACTCCTGAAGTGCACGAAAATGGCGTGGGCGGAGTGGATGACGAGCGCCTGGCTCAGGCGATTCAACTGGTTGCCGATGCCTATGACCTGCCCGCTGTGCCTTCGCCAGAACAGGTGTTTAACTCAAGCTACTTACCTGCTCAGGAAGAGCGCAGGCTGTTTTCGGCAGAGGGCGAATAAGCATGTCGGCAGCATTTGTCACCTTTGATGACGTTAGCCTGGCCTACGATGCGTCGGGTAACGCCATTGAGGATATCAACCTGAGTATCCACGAAGGCGAGTTCGTCGCTTTCGTGGGCCCCTCCGGCTGCGGTAAATCGACCTTTATGAAGCTCTGCACCGGGCTGCATGCGCCTACCACTGGTGCCGTGCAAGTGGATGGAGAACCGGTCACCGGGCCGTTGAAGATCTCCGGCATGGCGTTTCAAAACGCCAACCTGCTGCCCTGGCGCACCACACTGGATAACGTCCTACTGCCGTTGGAGATCGTTAAACCCTACCGCCATCAGTTTCGTAAACGGCGCGAAGAGTTTGTCGGCTGGGCGCGCAAGCTGCTCAAGACCGTGGGGCTTGAAGGCTACGAAGAGCAGTATCCGTGGCAGCTTTCCGGTGGTATGCAGCAGCGGGCATCGATCTGCCGGGCGCTGATTCACCAGCCGCGCCTGCTAATGCTGGATGAACCCTTCGGCGCGCTGGATGCGTTTACCCGCGAGGAGCTGTGGTGCGTGCTGCGCGATCTGTGGGAAGCGCAGCGCTTTACAGTGGTACTCGTGACACATGACCTCCGCGAGGCGGCGTTTCTGGCCGATACCGTCTACATCATGAGCCGCCGCCCCGGACGGGTGATTGAGCGCCGTGAAATAGAGTTGCCGCGACCCCGTGCACTGGAAACCACTTACCAAAAACCCTTTATTGATCTGGTTCAGGAGCTGCGGGCTCAAATTGGCGAAGTGCGCAGCACTTAATAAAAGCCCCCAGCACCTGATGAAAGGCGCACTTATGACGAAAAATAATCAGTTAATTGAACGACTGGCGCCGTGGATAGCGGTGGTCGCGTTGGTTGTTATCTGGGAAGTAACGGTGCGGGTGTTTGATGTGCCCAGCTTTATCTTCCCCAGTGCCTTGGAGACGGCCCAGGCGCTGGTAACTTATTCCGAGCCTATCGCCATGCACTCCTGGCAAACCTTCTGGACAACGCTGATTGGCTTTGGATTGGGTGTGGCCGTGGGGCTGGTGTTGGGCTTTATTATCGGCTCGTCACGCTTTCTATATAACGCTTGCTACCCACTGTTAGTCGGCTTTAATGCCATTCCCAAAGTGGCTTTCGTGCCCATCCTGGTTGTCTGGTTTGGGATTGGCTCGGTGCCGGCGATACTCACCGCCTTTTTAATCTGCTTCTTCCCTATTGTGGTGAACGTGGCTACCGGTTTAGCCACGCTGGAGCCTGAGATGGAAGACGTACTGCGAGTGCTGGGCGCGCGGCGTATCGATGTGTTGCTGAAAGTGGGCCTGCCACGCTCGCTGCCGTATTTCTTTGCCTCGCTAAAAGTCGCTATTACTCTGGCGTTTGTAGGCACAGTAGTGTCAGAAACGGTCGCCTCCAATCAGGGCATTGGCTATCTGATGATGAGCGCCGGTTCGCAAATGCGCATGGGGCTGGTCTTTGCCGGGCTGCTGGTGATCAGCGCCATGGCCATGGTGATGTACGAGCTATTTGCCCAACTGGAAAAACGCATGACCGGCTGGGCGCACCGTGGTCAGAATCGCTAGGGCCAGTGCGCAACTCACCAGCGGTAAAGCAGTGAAGCGCTGGTGGTGTTGTCGGTGCGCTCGCTGGTGTCGTCAGGCGGTTGGGAGTTGTGCTTGATTTCATGAGATAAGCGCAGCGACAGCTTTGAATTGAGCCTTGCCGTGAGCGCTGTAAGCGACCGCGACGTGGTATTTTGGTCGGTGTACTCAAACGACATTTCCTGCTGAATATCGGCGTAGTCAGAAAAAAACCATTGATAATCCAACGCTGTATAAGCCACTGCTAACCGATAATCGCCATGTTCGCGTAGTCGGTCATGACGATAGCCTGGCCCTGCCTCCAGCGAAAAAACATGGGTATCGTTCTCTAAAATCTGACGCCCATAGCCACCGATGGCAGAAAGCTGCTGGTCGTAACCGGCAAAGCGATCCTTCTCCCAGCGGGCAAACCCAAACAGATAGTGGGGGCCATCCAGTTCATAGCGTTCGCGTCCTGCGACTAAGTACTGCTCGGCGCTGGTTTTGTCATCCTTGGTGACGTTACGCACTTCACCACGCAGCGAGTAGGTGAAGTTACCGGTAAGCCACGTCAGCAGCGTTTTACCGATCAGCGTCTGGCTATCGGTATTGCCCGAGAGGCGGGTAAAGCCCAGTTCAGCATCGCCACTGAACACGGGCGCATCTTCCTGGGGAGGCGGTGGAGCGTAGAACGGGTTGGCATATGCCACGGTTAGCCATAGCGGCCAGCAGGCCAGCAAGAGTATCCATCTAACGATCGCCACTACATCCCTCCTTGATTTCGGCATTGGGCCATTATATCAGCGAACGATGACTCTGGGGTGACGGCGATTAACGCCGTTGGCTGGCGCGTGCCATAATGGCGCGGTCACGCATTTCGAGTCTACCTATGAGCGCTTCCCGCCCCCGAACGTTAGCCGACCTGCAGCGCTGGCGCCGCACTCGCGCAAGGCGCAGCTGGTATAAACGCAGTTTTCGCCTTCAGGTAATGCTGTTAGTCGGACTACTGTTGGCAGGCATGCTACTGGCGCAGGGCACCTACCTCAATCACCGCAAGGCAGAAATTATTAGCCAGCAGATGGGCGAGCGAGCGCTGGCGGTGGCCAAAACGGTGGCGTCGATGCCGCAAATTATCAACGCCTTTTCAATTCCCGACCCCTCTTTCATTATTCAGCCCCTCGCAGAGCGCGTTCGCCATGAAACGGGCGCGCGCTATGTCGTTGTAGGCAACGCCCAAAGTATGCGCTATTCCCACCCCGTGCCGGAGCGGATTGGGAAGCCAATGGTGGGGGGCGATAATGACCAGGCGCTGATTCATGGCCAATACTATGTATCCGAGGCAACCGGGTCATTGGGCACTGCCATTCGTGGCAAAGCGCCCATTTGGGATGAAGAGGGCAATATCATTGGCCTGGTGTCCGTCGGCTTTATGATGGATCGCGTGGCCATGGACGTAGCCCGCTACAACAGCTTTGGCTGGGCGCTGGTGGCGCTGATGATTTGTCTCGGCTTTGCCGGTGCTTACTGGCTATCGCAGCATCTTAAAAAGGTCATTTTAGGCCTGGAACCCTACGAGATTGCCCGCTTGGCTATGGAGAAAGAGGCCATTTTGCAGTCGATCCATGAGGGCATTCTGGCGGTTAATCGTGAAGGTCATATTACCTTGGTCAACCAGCAGGCGCGGCGCTTTCTCAACCTGGACGATGAGCATGTGCTGCTGGGGCAGCCCATCCGCGAGGTCGTGCCCAATTCGCGGCTATTGGAGGTGCTCCGACGCGGAGAGCAGGAGTTCGACCAGGAGATGTGGCTGGGCGATCACCCGGTAGTGGTCAACCGCGTGCCGATTCTGCACGAAGGCGAGATTGAGGGGGCGGTGGCCACTTTCCGCAGCCGTCGCGAAATTGTCGATCTTTCCCATGCGCTTACCCAAGCCAGCCGTGATGTGGATATGCTGCGTGCCCAGGCCCACGAGTTTTCCAATAAGCTCTATACCATCTCAGGATTACTGCAGTTAGAACGCATCGAGGAAGCCCTCGCGCTGATCCATCAAGAAACCGAACGCGCCCAGGCGCAGATGAGCTTTTTAATGCGCAACGTGGCCGACGCCGTGCTTAGCGGTACGCTACTGGGTAAACTTACCCGGGCGCGGGAGCTGGGCGTAGCGTTGGAAGTCGATGAGCAAAGCTCGCTCTCCTGCCCGCTAACGCCCACCGGCCAAGAAGTGATGATGAGCGTGGTGGGTAACTTGCTGGACAACGCCTGCCATGCAGCGCTGAATGGGCCGAGTAAAGCGCCCAAAGTACGCCTGTTTTTCACCGATTTGGGGGAGCAGCTGTTGATCGAAGTGGAGGACAACGGGCCCGGAGTACCTGCCCAGCTCGCCGAATCGATTTTCCAGGAAGGCTTTTCGACCAAAACGGGCAAACACCAGGGCATTGGCCTGGCGCTGGTAGCCAGGCTCTGCCGCCAGCACGGCGGCGCCGTGACCCTGGAGGAGAGCGAGCTGGGGGGCGCATGCTTTATCGCGGTGCTCGACCGCTCGCTGTGTGCGCAGCAAGACCAACAGCAGTCTCAACAACAATTTTAAAAACAATTTCATCAACAATTTCAAAAACAGTGACCACGACGGCTAGGGGGGAACGCAATGTCTGATGGGCAGTACGGCATTTTGGTCATTGAAGACGATTTTCGCATTGCCGATATCCACCGGGCCTTTATTGAACAGAGCGACGGCTTTTATGTGGTGGGCATGGCGCGCAACGGTAGCGAAGCCAAGGCGATCATGGCGGAACAGGCCACCAACATCCAGTTGATCTTGCTCGACGCCTACCTACCCGATGTTGAAGGCCTGGAGCTGCTATGGGCGATTCGCCGCGACTACGTGCATGTGGATATCGTCATGGTTACCGCTGCCCGGGAAGTAGAAACCATCAGCGAGGCGCTGCGTGGTGGGGTATTCGACTACCTGATCAAGCCCATTGAAGCCGCGCGAATGACGCAAATGCTGACTCGCTTCCGTCGCGAGCGTGAAGCCTTGGCTAACCGTGCCGAGATGAATCAGGATGAACTGGACTCCGTGCTGGCGCGCCTGAAGCCCGGCGAGCCGTTGCGTGCTAAAAGCCAAACCCTGCCTAAAGGTATTGATCGGCTGACGCTGCGCCGGGTGATTGATGCCCTGGCCGACGCACCCGACTCGCTCACCGCCATGCAGATGGCGCGCATCATGGGTGCCAGTCGCTCAACCGCCCGCCGTTATTTAGAGTTTTTAGTTGCCGAGCAGGCGGTGAGTGCGGAGCTGGGCTATGGTGATGTAGGGCGGCCTGAGCGCCGCTATCGGCTGTTGGAGGCAGCACACGAGTGGCTCAACACTCTATAAAGGAATGTGGTAATTAGGCGCGCGTGAACAAAATGAACAAAATAGCCATAAAGAACTTTTTGTCTTTTATGCGCACAAGCTTGTCGGTCAGGGTAGTGGTCTTCTAACGTTCGCGGCGTGCAGTCTAATAAGAAGCTTTAAACAACAAACTCATCACACAACAAAACTGATACGTGGAGAACGCCATGATTCTCAAGCCTGCCTTTAAATATATAACCCTGCTGGCCCTTCCACTGGCGGCTGTTACAGCCTTCTCTAGCACTGCCGCTGCCTTCGAACCGGAGGGTAAGGTGGAATGTATCGCTCCGTCCGATCCAGGCGGCGGCTGGGACTTTACCTGCCGCAGTGTGGGTAATGTCATGCAGGAGCTTGATCTAGTACCGGCGAATGTACAAACCATCAATATGGCTGGCGCTGGTGGCGGTGTGGCGTTTGCTCATACTATAAGCAAGCGCGCCGGTGACGACCATCTGCTGGTAGCGGCGTCCACGGCTACTACGACTCGTCTGGCTCAAGGACAATTCCCTGGGCTGACCGCCGATCAGGTCAATTGGATCGGTGCTCTAGGTGCGGATTACGGGATTATCGCCGTAGCCGCTGATTCCGAGATCGATGACCTGAATGAATTGATGGACTCACTTAAGGAAGACCCGCGTAGTGTCAAGTTCGCCGGCGGTAGCGCTAAGGGCGGTTGGGATCATCTTAAAGTGTTGATTGCTGCTCAGGCAGCCGATGTCGAGAATCTTCCGCGCATTGCCTACCTTTCGTACAACAATGGTGGTGAAGCGTTAACCCAAGTGATCGGCGGGCACGTAGACGCCTTTACCGGTGATATCACCGAAGCCCAAGGGTTTATGGAGTCTGGCGACTTGCGCGTCCTAGCGGTACTCTCCGAAGAGCGCCTACCGGGAGACCTGTCTGATATCCCCACCGCACGCGAGCAAGGCATCGACGCCCTTGGCCCCAACTGGCGCGGCTTTTATATGCCTGCGGATGTCTCCGAAGAAGCTAAAGCGTATTGGACCGATGCCATGGACACTATTTACCAGAGTGAAGAGTGGCAGAATGTCATGGCTCAAAACGGTTTGATGCCTTTCCACATGACCGCTGGTGAGTTTGAAGAGTTTGTACTCAACCAGATCAGTGACATTGAACAGCTCTCTAAAGATATTGGATTGATTCAGTAATGACTTTCAATGACCGCATCTTTGGGGTCTTGATGATCGTCCTGGCCGTTGCGTACGGCTGGGCCGCGACTCAGTTCCCGGAGCCGTTTGGTGGGGCCGAAGCCGTCGGCCCTGACACTTTTCCGAAATTGCTGGCCGTGGTGCTGGCAATTTCCAGCCTTTATTTGATTGTACGCCCTGATCCCGACAACGCCTGGCCTTGGAGCCGTACGGGTGTCGAGCTAATCATCGCCGTGGTGGTGCTGATCTTTTACGCCATGCTGCTTCAGCCGCTGGGCTTCATTATTAGCACTACGCTTGCCGTGGGAACGCTTTGCTGGCGCATGGGGGCTCGGCCGTTCAATGCTTACATGACCGGGGCAGTCTCGGCAGTAGTCGTGTACTTTCTGTTTAGTTTTGCACTTGATCTCGCCTTACCGCTGGGTCTGTTGTCATTCCTGGAGGTGAACTGATGGAAACTCTAGGTTACCTAATGGATGGTTTTGGCGTTGCTCTGCAACCCCATAACCTGATGTTCGCCTTGCTAGGTGCTTTTCTTGGCACGTTGATCGGCGCTTTGCCGGGGTTAGGCCCTGCCAATGGCGTGGCCATTCTGATACCGCTGGCATTTAGTTTAGGGCTCGCTCCAGAAACGGCTCTGATTATGCTGACGTCAGTGTATGCGGGTGCCATGTACGGTGGGCGTATCTCATCGATTCTGTTAAATATTCCCGGCGATGAACCGGCCATGATGACCTGTCTTGATGGTTATCCTATGGCCCAGAAGGGCAAGGCTTCCGAGGCGCTGGCGATCTCTGCGGTGGCCTCTTTTATCGGTAGTCTTATCGCCACTATTGGTTTGATCTTGCTGGCACCATTGTTGGCTAACTTTGCTTTAACGTTCGGCCCTGCGGAATATTTTGCGCTCTTCCTGCTGGCGTTCGCTACCTTAGGCGGTATTACCGGTAAAAACCCCATCAAAACAGTGGTTGCCGCCTGTATTGGTCTAATGATCGCCACGGTGGGTATCGACAATACCGGTGTGCAGCGCTACACCTTTGGGGTGCTCGAACTTTTTGAAGGCGTGGACTTCATCATTGCTATCGTCGGTCTGTTTGCCATTTCCGAGCTGCTCTTCTTCATCGAAGAGCGTGCAGGCGGTGGTAAAGAGAAGATGAAGGTCAACAAACTTTCGCTCTCCTGGAAAGATATCCGCGAAATTCTTCCCACCAGTTTTCGCGGTGGGGTGCTAGGGTTTGTCGCCGGGGTGCTGCCTGGTGCTGGTGCTTCGTTGGGTAGCTTCATCAGCTATACCCTTGAAAAACGTGTGTTGGGTAAGAAAGGCTATTTTGGACAAGGCGACCCGCGTGGTGTGGCTGCTCCAGAATCTGGCAACAACGCTGCTTCGAGCGGTGCTCTGGTTCCCATGCTAACCCTAGGTGTGCCGGGTAGTGGTACTACTGCAGTACTCTTAGCGTTGTTGATTTCGCTCAATATTACCCCTGGGCCGCTGATGTTCACCCAGAATGCCGACATCGTCTGGGGCGTGATCGCAGCACTATTGATCGGTAACTTTTTGCTGCTGATCCTTAATATTCCGTTGGTGGGCATCTTCGTCAAGCTGCTGTCCGTGCCGCCGATGTACTTGCTGCCGATCGTCACGATGATTGCCTTCGTGGGTATCTACTCGATCAGTAACACCATCTTTGACCTCTACTTTATGGTGGCCTTTGGGGTGGGTGGTTATGTCCTGCGCAAGCTTGAGATTCCGCTGGTGCCAGTGATTCTTGGCTTGTTGTTGGGGCCAGAGATGGAGAAGAATCTGCGCCATGCCATGGATATCTCCGATGGCGACTGGATGATTCTTTGGGATAGCGGTCTGGCTATCGGCCTTTGGGTTTTTGCTGGATTGGGCTTGATCCTGCCTTATATTGTGGGCCCTCTGCTGCGTCGTGGTATGAAGGCAACCCCTAATTCAGGTTCGCCTGAAAGCGATTAAATACTTAAAGAAGTAATGTTGAGCAACGGGGCGCCGACGAAAGTCGGCGCTCTTTTTTTATTTCCGTTTTTGACGGGTAACAAAGAGTGGTTCTGTAACTGATAAGTAATCACTGGGTTGCTGTTATGTATTTTAAAAGCCCGCGTATCTAATTGGTGCACCGAATCTTATTGGTGCATTGGCAGGGTGCTTTAGCTGCTTTTCTGCGCTTTATTTTGGTGCATATTGAGAAAGTCGAGATTTTCTGATGATTATTAAGTGGCTGATTAGATAGCTATAAGACAACTTTGTGCCAATCTGGCGCACCCCTTGCAAGAGCTGTTGGCTAGTAGACGTATTGGGGGGAGCTAACACAACCACCCCAAGTGCGAAGCCAATCATCAAGCCCCGGTCATAACAAACCCCAGTCATAAGGGGCGCAAGGAGATTAACAATGCACACTCTCAAACGCTCGACACACCCTCGCCCATACCTTTCAAGTGGCCGTTTCGCGACCGCTTTACTCACCACTGCCATCATGGGGGTCAGCACCCAGGCTATCGCCCAGGACGACGACCCGATCAAAGTTGGTATCCTGCACTCCCTCTCCGGCACCATGGCGATTAGTGAAACTGTCCTCAAAGACACCGTCGAAATGCTTATCGAACAGCAGAACGAAGCCGGTGGTTTGCTGGGCCGTCAGTTAGAGGCCGTGGTGGTTGACCCGGCGTCTAACTGGCCGCTGTTTGCCGAACGCGCCCGGGAGCTACTAGACCAGGAAGAAGTGGACGTGATTTTCGGCAACTGGACGTCGGTTTCGCGTAAATCCGTGCTGCCCGTCGTAGAGGAGCTCAACGGGCTGCTGTTCTACCCGGTGCAGTATGAAGGCGAAGAGTCTTCTGAAAACGTCTTCTACACCGGCGCAGCGCCTAACCAGCAGGCGATTCCTGCGGTTGAATACCTTATCAACGAAGTCGGTATCGAGCGCTTTGCGCTAGTGGGTACCGACTATGTCTATCCGCGCACTACCAACCGTATCCTCGAGGCCTTCCTCAAGGATGAACACGGCATCGCGGATGAGGACATCATGGTCAACTACACGCCGTTCGGTCACTCCGATTGGCAGAACATCGTGGCAGAAATTCGCCGCTTCGGTGAAGAGGGTAAACCGACCGCCGTAATCTCGACGGTTAACGGCGACGCCAACGTGCCGTTCTATACCGAGCTCTCCAACCAGGGTATCGACGCTGCCGATATTCCCGTCATCGCCTTCTCTGTGGGTGAGCAGGAGCTTACCGGTATTGATACCGGCCCGCTGGTAGGCCACTTGGCTGCCTGGAACTACTTCATGAGCGTCGATAACGATGACAACTACGACTTTATCGATGCCTGGATTGAGTACACCGGCGACGATATGGCAGTGACCAACGACCCAATGGAAGCGCATTACATCGGCTTCAATATGTGGGCCGAAGCGGTTCGCAAAGCGGGCACGACAGACGTCGATACGGTGAAAGACGCCATTATCGGTGTAACCGTGCCTAACCTCTCCGGCGGTTATGCGGCGATGATGCCCAACCACCACATCACCAAGCCGGTGTTGATCGGTGAGATTCAGGACAACGGCCAGTTCGATATCGTTTGGCAGACACCGTCTACCGTGGCGGGCGACGCCTGGTCTGACTACCTACCTGGCTCCCGTGACCTGATTGCCGATTGGCGCAAGCCGATGGAGTGCGGCAACTTCAACGTCGTGAACGGCTCGTGCGGTGGCAGCACCGCAGCAGAAGAAGCCGAAGCGGCGCTCGCTGAGTAAAAGCTCCTGTAGTGAGTAATACTGATCCCTCGTCCCTAGGCTGAAGCCCAAGTGGCGAGGGAGCACGCTAACTCCCCCTCTTTAGATAACCAAAGGAAGAACCCCATGAGGCGTTTCCTTTCCTTAGGGCTGCTGTGCCTACTGTTGTTAAGCATCACAGTGACCGCCCAAGCACAAACGAGCTCCATGAATACTGCCGACGGTGCGGCCGCGCTCGAACTGTTGGCGGCGCTGGACGTTGAATCTTACGCCGCCAAAGGCGAAGCGATTACCGCGATTTTGCAAAGCGACGACGAGCGCGCCCGTGACTGGCTGCAAGCGCTGTTGGATGGCCGCTTGCAGCGCACCGAAGACGGCCGGTTCGTGCTGGTGCTAGAGAACCGCGGCCGCGACTGGCCGGTGGCCGATGTCCTAACCGGCGAAGCGCTGGGCGAGATGTCCCGTCGTGATCTGGAGCGTATCGGCATCAACAACAACCTGCGTAATCAGTTGCGCAGTGCCATCGCGGTAGTTGACCTTTACTCGCCTAATGTGGAGCGCCGCCGCACCTCGGCCGAGCGACTGTTAGGGGAAGTAGATGGTGAGCTGGTGCCCACTCTCGACGACTTGATCGAACAGGAAGAGGACGAGCAGGTGCGTTACCGGCTGACCCAGGCCGTGGCGATCTACCGCGCCGAAGCGGGCGAAATGGCTGGGGTCGAAGCGCTGGACGGCAGCCTACACCCCCGTTCCCGCGTGGCATTGAGCCGGGCAGCCAATAGCGATGATCCCGTCGTCGCCAATGCCGCTGCCGCTTCTCTGGCGGGCATTGAGCAGCAGCTCAAAATCAATCGTGGTCTGGAAACGCTCTATTTCGGCTTGAGCCTCGGCTCAGTGCTGGTGCTAGCTGCTATTGGCCTGGCGATCACCTTCGGGGTCATGGGCGTGATCAACATGGCCCACGGCGAGCTGATGATGCTGGGCGCCTACACCACCTGGGCGATGCAGCAACTGCTGCCCGGCCAGCCTGGGCTGGCGTTGATTCTATCGATTCCCGCGGGCTTTATGGTCGCTGCTCTGGCGGGTGTGGCGATCGAGCGCGGTGTTATCCAGTTCCTCAAAGGCCGCCCGCTGGAGACGCTGCTGGCGACCTTTGGTATCAGCCTGATTCTGCAGCAGCTGGTGCGCACGGTGATTTCACCGCTTAACCGTACCGTCATCACCCCCGAGTGGATGAGTGGTTCGCTAGTGGTGAATGATGCGTTGTCATTAACGCTTAACCGCATGTACGTGCTCGGCTTTGCGCTGGTGGTGTTTGCCGGGCTGATGCTGATTATGCATCGTACCCGGCTGGGGCTTGAGGTACGTGCGGTGACTCAAAACCGCGCCATGGCACGCTCCATGGGCATTCGTGCCACTCGTGTGGATATCATGACCTTCGCGCTAGGTTCGGGTGTGGCCGGGCTTGCCGGTGTCGCCCTCTCCCAGCTCACCAACGTCGGCCCTAACCTGGGGCAGAACTACATCATCGACTCCTTCATGGTGGTGGTGTTCGGCGGCGTGGGTAACCTGTGGGGCACGCTGGTGGCCGGGCTATCGCTGGGGGTCATTAACCAGGTGCTGGAACCCTGGGCAGGCGCGGTATTGGCCAAAATTATCGTGCTGGTGTTTATCATCCTATTCATTCAAAAACGCCCGCGTGGACTCTTCCCGCAGAAGGGCCGGGCTGCGGAGGGCTAAACGATGTCTTTAACGACCGAATCATCGACCAATTTTTGGCTAACACGCCCATTCAGCGAACGCTCTACGCAGATTTTTCTCGGCGTGCTACTGGCCGCGCTGGCGCTGGTCACCCTCCTGCACGTGGCAGTGCCGCCGGATAATCCACTACATGTGGGCGCCTATACCGTTAACCTATTCGGCAAGTACCTAAGCTACGCGTTGCTGGCCGTGGCGGTGGATCTGGTGTGGGGCTATCTGGGCATTTTAAGTCTGGGACACGGCGCCTTCTTCGCCATTGGCGGTTACGCCATGGGTATGTATTTGATGCGCCAGATTGGCGACCGCGGCACCTACGGCCACCCCGTGTTGCCCGACTTTATGGTGTTCCTGAACTGGGACAGCTTACCGTGGTTCTGGCACGGCTTCGATATGGCCTGGTTCGCCTTTGCCATGGTGCTGCTGGCCCCCGGGCTGCTGGCACTGGTATTCGGCTTTTTGGCGTTTCGCTCACGGGTCACCGGTGTATATCTGTCGATTATCACTCAGGCACTGACCTTTGCCTTGATGCTGGCTTTCTTCCGCAACGAGATGGGCTTCGGCGGTAATAACGGCCTGACTGACTTCCGCGAAATCGTCGGTTTTGACCTGCGCAGCGATGCCACGCGCCTAGGGTTGTTCCTGGCCACCGGCGTTGCGCTGGCGCTGGGATATATCCTGTGCCGTGCGATTGTGACCAGCAAGTTGGGGCGGGTGAGCGTGGCCACCCGCGACGCCGAAGCGCGTACGCGCTTTCTCGGCTACCGGGTCGAGCGCTTTCAGCTGTTTGTGTTTGTGGTCTCGGCGATGCTCGCAGGTCTGGCGGGCGCGCTCTATGTTCCTCAGGTGGGAATCATTAACCCCAGCGAATTCTCGCCGATTTTCTCCATCGAGATTGTGCTGTGGGTAGCGTTGGGCGGTCGCGCCACGCTATATGGCGCGGTGATAGGCGCCATTTTAGTTAACTACGCCAAAACCATCTTTACCGGCGTAATGCCCGATGCCTGGCTGTTTGCCCTGGGCGCGATGTTCGTACTGGTCACGGTGTTTCTGCCCAAAGGGGTGGCGGGGCTGTTTCGCTACCTCAAGCGTCGCAAGCGCGATGATACGGCGAATTCTGACCCTAATAATTCCCATAGCACGCCCGAGGAGGCCTCCGCATGAGCTTTCTGCAATCGCTGACACAGCGTGATCGGGTGTTCGATTTTATGGCGCCCCAAGCCTCGCCGGTGGACGTTCGCCATGGGCCGATTCTTTACATGGAAGATGTCACCGTGAGCTTCGATGGCTTTAAAGCCATCAATAACCTCAATCTGACCATCAACGACGGCGAGCTGCGCTGCATTATCGGCCCCAACGGGGCGGGCAAGACCACCATGATGGATATCATCACCGGCAAGACCCGCCCCAATAGCGGCAGCGTGTGGTTTGGTAGCCGTCATAACCTGCTACACATGAACGAGCCTGATATTGCCAGCCTGGGCATTGGCCGCAAGTTTCAAAAACCCACGGTCTTCGAAGCGCTCTCGGTGTTTGAAAATCTGGAGCTGGCCATGGCGGCGGACAAGCGGATTTTTCCTACCCTGACTGCCCGCATGACCGGCGAGATCAAAGACCGCATTGATGAAGTACTGGAAACCATCGGCCTGACAGCACTGCGCCATCAACCTGCAGGCATTCTTTCCCACGGCCAAAAGCAGTGGCTGGAGATCGGCATGCTGCTAATGCAGCGTCCGCGTTTACTGCTGGTGGATGAACCGGTGGCGGGCATGACCGAGCAGGAGATGGAGCGCACGGCCGAGTTGCTCACCGGGCTGGCCGGTAAACAGTCCGTGTTGGTGGTCGAGCATGACATGGGCTTTGTGCGTTCGATTGCCCGCCAGGTGACGGTCTTGCATCAGGGCAGCGTGCTGGCGGAAGGCACCATGGATCAAGTCTCCAACGACCCCAAAGTAATCGAGGTCTACCTGGGTGCCGATGACGAGGAGGCCGCCTGATGCTAGCGATCGAAAAGCTCAACCAGTTTTACGGCGAAAGCCACACCCTCTGGGATCTCGATCTTGAGGTACCCGCCGGTCAGTGTACCTGCGTGATGGGACGCAACGGCGTGGGTAAAACCACGCTGCTGAAAGCCGTGATGGGCGAAGTGGCCGTCAAAAGTGGCGAGCTGCGCTACACCTCCGAGACCGGCGAGATCGAGCTGACTAAAAAAGCCGTTGAGGCGCGCTCGCGGTTGGGAATTGGCTACGTGCCCCAAGGGCGGCAGATATTTCCGCTGCTGACCGTAGAGGAGAACCTGCGCACCGGCCTTGCCGCCCGCAGTGACGGGCTGAAGAAAATCCCAGAGCGGGTCTATGAACTGTTCCCAGTGCTAAAAGAGATGAAACACCGCCGTGGCGGCGATCTCTCCGGCGGGCAACAGCAGCAGCTGGCGATTGGCCGCGCACTGGTCATCGAACCCAAACTACTGATTTTGGACGAGCCAGGGGAGGGCATTCAGCCCAATATCGTCGCCCAGATTGGCCAGGTGATTCGCCAGTTGATCAACGAAGATGGCCTAACGGTGCTACTGGTAGAGCAGAAGCTGCCCTTTGCCCGTAAATACGCCGACCGCTTTGTGATCATGGATCGCGGCCGACCGGTGGCCAAAGGTGAGATCAGCGAGCTCTCCAATGAGCTGATCAAGCAGCATCTGACGGTTTAAGTTATCCACACCCGGTTACCGTCTGCCCGGCCAAGCGGTTGTCGAAAGGCGGTCGCTTTTTTGCGCGCGGATGAGCGGTGTTTCCAAAAGCTGGGCTTCAAACGCTGGGCGGCGGTTCCACCGGCGCCTGGCGTGCCCGTTGGCGTTTGACCAGTTGGGTAATCACGCCGTAGCGTGGCCCTGCCAGAAAGGCGAGCATCAGGAATACGCCGGTCATGACGGCCATCATGCCGCCAATGGAGACGTTGAGATACACTGCGAGGTAGTAGCCAGAAATACTCGAGGCGATAGAAATTAGCGCACCGATGATAAACATCATCCACAGCCGGTCGGTCAGCAAATAGGCGGCGGAGGCGGGAACAATGGCAAAGGCGATAAACAGCACCGCGCCTACCGCATCAAAGGCCGCCACGGCAGTGGAACTAGTTAGCATTAGCAGCACATAGAAAAGAATCGAGGGCATAAAGCCGAACGTTTTGGCCAGCGCCGGATCGAAGGTGGCCAGCTTCAGCTCCTTATAAAAGAGTCCGATAAACGCGTAGTTGAGCACCGTCATCACGCTCATCGATACCAGCGCCTGGGGGATGGGCAGGCCGAAGATGTCGAGTGTATCCAGCCAGACAAAACCGATCTCACCGAGCAGCACGGTATGCGTGTCGATATGCACATCATTGGCATAAATATTCAACAGCAGCACGCCGATAGAGAACAGAGCCGGGAAGACCAGGCCGATAGCGGTATCCTGCTTGACCCGTTTGGTGCTCGCTAAGGCTTCGGTGAGCAGGACGGTTAACAGCCCAGTGAGGGCGGCCCCGATCAGTTGTACCGGCCCGCTCTGTTGCTTGGTCAGCAGCCAGACGATGACGATGCCAAACACAATCGAATGGCTGATTGCGTCGGATAACATGCTGTTGCCGCGCAGCACTAAAAAGGTGCCCACCGCCGAGGAGGCGATGCCTACCATCGCGCCCACTAGCATAATGGGCAGGGCAGTTGTGGTCAGTAGCTCTGCCATCATGATGCTAATTCCTCAAAGGCCGCGACCACTCTTCTAGCCTCCGCCTGGCCCTGTGCCGTTAGCCCCCAGCCGTCGTCGCTTGGGGTGGCACCGCGTGGAGAGCGGATTAGGTAGCCTTGCTGCTTAAGCTTGTTGAGCATCCTGCGTGAACCGAGTGTTGAGGGGGCGCATGAGGGATCGGCCGAGTGTTTATATAGCGCATAAAGTAGCTGCTGTTTCTGCAGCGCTGACTTCTGGCGATAGTGCTTTATCACACCCCACAGCAGGCCACGGCCGGGCGCCAATGCCAACGATATAAGCACGATGGCGGTTGCGGTAAGGACAATCAGCGGGCCGGTTGCCAGGCCACGCGATAGGGTGCTGATGGTTGCCCCTGAAACACCACTGACAATACCGACGCCTGCGGCGATGGTGAGCATGCCGCCTAGGTGGCGGCTCCACTGTCGGGCGGCGGCCGCGGGTGCCACGATCATGGCGGCCATCAAAATCACACCGACCATCTGCAGGCCGACGACGACCGCTAGCGCAACCATAGCGGTGAGCGATGCTTCAATCACGGTGATAGGCATGCCGAGCGTGCGGGCGTACTCCGCATCAAAGGTGACCAGCTTGGCCTGTTTCCAGAAGACGGCAAGCAGCAGCAGCGTAACCAGCGTAATGCTGCCCATCACCCATAAATCGGAGCGCAGCGTCGCGGCGGCCTGGCCGAAAAGAAAGGCCTCAAGACCGCCCTGGGAGGCGTTATTGGTACTCTGGATATAGGTGAGCAGAACGATACCCACGGCAAAAAAGATACTGAGGCAGGTGCCCAGGGCTGCGTCCGTTTTCAGGCGGCTTAAGCGCGTCAGCATCAGCATAATCAGCGCGGCGGCGGAGCCGGTGATCAGTGAACCAATAATAATCCCGCCAATATCCCGGCTGCCGGTGATGATAAAGCTTAAACAGATGCCGGGAAGGGCTGCGTGGGAAATTGCGTCTCCCAGCAGGCTTTGGCGACGCAGCACCGCAAAACAGCCCAGCGGGCCGCTGATCAGCCCCAGCAGCGAGGCGCCAATGACTACATTCTGAAAGGTGTAGTCAGATAAAAGCTCAAGCCACACCATGGGTTACTTCACCTTTGAGGCGGAAAACATTAACGATTCATTGTCGTTAAGTAGCGCGATTTGGCCGCCGTAAGCCTGGCGCAGGTGATCGATCTTGAACACCTCCTCGGCCTTGCCGCTGGCGATGACTCGCACGTTGAGTAGCAGTAGCCAGTCAAAGTAGGTGCGAACCGTTTGCAGATCGTGGTGTACCACAATCAGCGTTTTGCCCGCGTCGCGCAGGTGGCGCAGGATATCGATAATGGCCCGCTCGGTGGTGGCATCGACGCCAGCCATGGGTTCATCAAGAAAATACACATCGGCCTGTTGCACCAGCGCGCGAGCCAGAAACACGCGCTGCTGCTGGCCACCAGAAAGCTGGCTAATCTGTCGTTCAGCGAAGGCGCTCATACCGACCATTTCAAGTGCTTCCTGCGCTTCATGGCGCTCTTTGCGACCCGGTCTCTTGAGCCAGCCCAAGCGCCCGTAAAGCCCCATGGTGACCACATCCAGCGCCGTGGTGGGAAAATCCCAGTCAACGCTTGAGCGCTGGGGCACGTAGCCCACCCGTTTACGCTGTGTGGCGTAGGGCCGTCCATGCACCATCACCTCTCCCGACAACGACGGCACCAGCCCAAGCAGGCTTTTGATCAACGTACTCTTGCCCGCCCCGTTAGGGCCGACAATGCCCGCCATGACACCGGCGGGGATATCCAGATCGATATCCCATAGCACGGGCTGGTTATGGTAGCTCACCGTCAGGTTTTTAATGCTCAGTGCGGTGTCTGTAGGGTTGAATATCGCCATGGATGCACTGCCTTATCGAATGCTTATTGAGCGAGTTGCCACTCGCTGGCCCAGTCATCCAGTGCCTTTGGCAGCGGGGCCAGCGAACCGCCTAGCGCCTCGACAATGTGCTGGGTGTTACGGTAGATCATGCCCATATAGGTACCATCTACCGTGCCTTCATCGCCCATGGCGTCGGAATAAAGTTGGCCGCCGATGGTCACATCATGGCCGCGTTGCCTTGCAGCATCGATCACTGCCTGAATGGTGCGTGGATTGATGGTGCTCTCGACAAATATGGCGGGCACGTTACGGGCAACAACGCTATCCGCCATGCTGCGAATATCGGCGATCCCAGTTTCGGTTTCGGTACTGATGCCCTGAATCCCTTCCACCTCAATGTCATAGGCACGGCCAAAGTAGCTGAAAGCGTCGTGGGCGGTGACAAGAATACGCTGCTCTTCGGGGATGCTGGCAATGCTCTCTTTAACCCACTCATGCAGGGCTAGCAACTGAGCCTGATAACGCTCGGTATTGGTTTCAATCGACGTGGCGCACTCAGGGCGTGCTTCGCTCAATGCATCGCTTAGGGTGGGCAGTGTTTGGGCCCATAAAGAGACATCCATCCACAGGTGAGGGTCGACTCCGTAGACATCCTGAGCGGTGATCAACGACGCCGGATCAATGGAAGCGGGCGCCACGGCAAGCGTGGGTGTTCGTGCCGAGAAATTCTCCAGCACGCTCCCCAGCTGTCCTTCCAATGAGTAGCCTGAATAGAGAATGTGTTCGGCGCCCCGCAGCAAGGCCACATCGCTAGCGCTTGCCTGATACAGGTGGGGGTCTACGCCGGGGCCCATCATGGCTTCCACATTAACGCATTCGCCGCCTACTTCCTGCGCTACATCGGCAATCATCCCAATCGTTGCCACCACGTTTAAGGGCGTTTCATCGGCAGTTGCCAACGCACTAAAAGGCAGCGTTCCCAATAGAATCACGGCATATTTTGTTGCCATTATTTAGCTCCAGACTCGTCATGAGGTAGATGGGCTGAAATTGCTTTGTGTAAACTGATTGTCCCGAGGAAAGAAGTATAGCCTTGGCTAAGTTTGTGGCGCTATTCATGAAATGTCAAGCGGATAAAAGACGCTGAGGTGAGCTGAAAAGGGGAGCCTGAGTTATGGCGGGAGTAAGCGCAAAGTGCGCTACTCACGTACCTCTACGCCAGGTAAGGCATCAACAGGCCTTGGTTATGTTTTGGAGCGTCACTCGCTTACCGATTGGCCCTATAGTATGGCGAAGCACCGCTGCCGCGCCGCCATGCGAGCCGCTTGTGGGTTTATTCGCTAAAACCCTGCTCTGTGTTGGGTTGACGAAAATGCTTTGCGTGTAATATTGGCTGTTGATCAATAAGAAGCAGGTGGGGTATGCGCTATAAAGATAAACATCAGCTCGCCGCCGAGTGGCAAGCGCTTCTGGAGCGTACGCCCAAACCGTTGCGGCAAGCAGTCGAGACGTTGGTAGAGCACCACGGGCAAAGCTTTGCTGACCACTTTTACCGGGTGATGTTGGAAGACCCGCATGCTTCGCTGTTTCTCTCCAACGATCAAGTGGAGCAGCGTTTACACCCCTCAATGCAGCGCTGGCTGAAGGCCATGTTTGCCGTTGAGCACGCCGATTTTGAGTCCCTGGTTGAGCAGCAGGAAAAAGTGGGGCAGGTGCATGCCCGCATCGATATTCCGGTCAACCTGGTGCTAAGTGGAGCGCGGCAGCTTAAGCAGGTGTTTTATCAACAGATCAACGCCACGTTCAAAAGCCCGCTATCGCCGGGGGATGCCTCGGTGTACGTCTCCGATCATATTGATATGGCCATGGAAATCATGAGCCACGCCTACTCGGTGGCCAGTGACCGTAATGCGCGCACTGAAGAGGCGTACAAGCTGTTTTCACTCACCCAGAGCATTGGCGACGAGCGTGAACGCCAGCGTTCGGCGTTGTTGAATTGGGAGAATGCGCTGATGTTTGCCATAGCTGCCCAGCAGGATATCGCCACGCTGCCGCGGTTATCCAATTCCGATTTTGGTCTGTGGTACTTCCATAAAGCGTGCCATGCGTTCGAGGGCGTGCCGGAGATTGCCACTATTTCACTCCATATTCAGCAAGTGGATCGTGAGTGGCTGGAAGTGCTGATGCATGAAGATGCTAGCCAGCGACTTAAGGCGCTGGGCGAGATTCGTGATGCCGCCCGTACGGTGTTGATGCTGCTCGACAATGTATTAGAGCGCGCCTCCGGTTTGGATGCAGGGCGCGACAGCTTAACCCGGTTGCTCAACCGCAAGTTTTTGTCAGTGGTGCTTAGTCGCGAAATAGACATTGCCCGCCACTCGGAGCACTGCTTTGCGCTGTTGATGGTAGATATCGATCACTTCAAATCGATCAACGATACCCATGGGCACGACGCCGGCGACAACGTGCTGCAGCAGGTGGCGAGCATCCTTGATCGCTCCACCCGTGGGGGTGATTACGTGTTTCGCATGGGCGGCGAGGAGTTTTTGATTGTGCTGGTCAATACTGACCATGACGGCAGCCGGTTATTTGCTGAGCGTTTACGCCAATCGGTGGCTAAGGAGCCGATGCTCGCCGGTGCCGATACGCTGCTTAACGTGACGATTAGCGTGGGTGTAACGCTTCACGATGGTCACC
The DNA here is from genome assembly GCF_021021315.1 of Halomonas sp. IOP_14. Classification (NCBI taxonomy): domain Bacteria; kingdom Pseudomonadati; phylum Pseudomonadota; class Gammaproteobacteria; order Oceanospirillales; family Halomonadaceae; genus Halomonas; species Halomonas sp. IOP_14. Next base: position 30,586 of record NZ_JAINWD010000018.1, read on the forward strand.
CAGACTATCACCACTCCCTGCAGCGTGCTGATCAGGCCCTTTATGAAGCGAAGCGCGGTGGGCGTGACCGGGTCGTTGTGCAGTAATGGTGTGAAGAGTGAGTGCAGGCTGAGCACTAAGCAAGTAGTGAGTGCATTTATTTGGTGCATTTGAGGTCTGATGTGGTGCTGTTTTGGTGCGCCTAGATGCGTAGCACTGCCAGTCACCGCCGTTCATCCCTACCATTGACCGCGCAGCAGGGCTTTTCACCATTTTGGCGCATTAATTGCTTACCTATGTCAAAGGCTTAGTGAAAAGGAAGCGGTAGCAACCCATGATCCTGTGCGAACTCGCCAAACCACACATTGCCTCTGGCCACCGCTTCGATGCAGGCCGCCATTGGGCAGCTTCGTTAGCACTCACCTTCGCTCATCGGGGCAGTGCTACTCGCATGGTGCAGGCGCGTCATCAGGGACCACTGCGGGTGCAGCGCCCTTTCTATCCCGAAGGGCGTAGTGAGGCTTGTCATGTTTATGTGCTTCACCCGCCGGGCGGGTTAGTCAGCGGCGATGCGCTTACCATTAGTGCCCATGTAGAGAGCGGTGCCCATGCGCTGCTGACGACTCCGGCTGCCAATAAACTCTATAAAGCCGACAGCCAGGGCGTGGCATGGACGCAGCATACCCGGTTGAGCGTTGAAAATGGCGCGACTCTGGAGTGGCTGCCCCAGGAGACCATCGCCTTTGATGGTTCCAAGGGTGAACAGCGCACCCAAATTGACCTTCACGGCAGCGCCCGTTGCCTGGGCTGGGAAGTGATGGCACTGGGCCGCCCGGCCAGCGACTTACCCTATGTTTCCGGGCGTATTGAGCAGCACTTCCGCTTAACCCTGGATGGCAAACCGCTGTGGCTAGAGCGCCAACCGCTAGACCCACTACACCCACGCTTTGCCGGGCGCTGGGGGCAGGGCGGTGCCACGGTGCAGGCCACGCTCTGGGCAGTGGGGATTGCCGACGCGCCTGCTGCCATTGAAGCCTTGCGTGAAGCGCTGCCGGATAACCCGCGCTGGGCGGTCACCGTCCGCCACGGTGTTCTGCTGCTGCGCTATTTAGGCAACTCGCGTAACGAAGCCTGGGCGTTATGCGAACAGGCTTGGCAACTGCTGCGCCCCCGCTGGATCGAGCGTGAAGCACATACACCACGAATTTGGCTAACCTAATTAGCATCACTGCGATGCACTGCTGGAGACACATTCCATGGAATTAACCCCAAGAGACAAAGACAAGCTGCTGCTGTTCTCAGCCGCCCAATTGGCGGAGCGCCGCAAGGCGCGTGGTTTAAAACTCAATTACCCGGAAGCGGTGGCGCTGATCAGCTTCGAGATTATGGAAGGCGCCCGGGATGGCCGCAGCGTAGCGGACTTAATGAGCTATGGTCGCGAAATCCTTAGCCGTGAGGATGTGATGGACGGTGTCGCCGAGATGGTCGACGAAGTGCAGGTGGAAGCCACTTTCCCCGACGGCACCAAGCTGGTCACTGTCCATACGCCAATTGTGTGAGGGGTTAATTGTGAGGAGTGAGGGGTGGATTGTGAGGGGTGAGGAGTGAATAGTTAGGGGTGAGTAGTAGTGGGTTACGCACCCCTCATACCTCTCTCTTTACACCTCACACCTCTCGCCTAACACCTCACAAAAAAACAAAGGAGCAACCAAATGATTCCCGGTGAGTACAAGTTAAAAGAAGGTGATATCGAGCTGTGCGCGGGGCGTGAGCGGATTAGCGTCGAGGTGGCCAATACCGGCGACCGCCCGATCCAGATCGGCTCCCACTACCACTTCGCCGAAGCTAACCCGGCGCTGGTGTTTGATCGCGATAAAACCCGAGGCTTTCGTCTGGACGTGGCCGCAGGCACGGCGATTCGCTTTGAGCCTGGCCAGACCCGCGAAGTCACGTTGATTCCCTATGTCGGCAAGCGAGAAATTTACGGTTTTCGCGGCGATGTCATGGGCGCGCTCGACGGAGGTAAACAATGAAACCGGTTAACAAGATCAGTCGGCAAGCCTACGCCGATATGTATGGCCCCACGGTGGGCGACCGCGTGCGCCTGGGCGATACCGAGCTTTGGATCGAAGTCGAACAGGATGCCACCCACTACGGCGATGAAGTGAAGTTCGGCGGCGGCAAAGTCATCCGCGACGGCATGGGTCAAAGCCAGCGCGCCGACGACACGGTAATGGATACCGTGATTACCAACGCGCTGATTCTGGATTGGTGGGGTATCGTCAAAGCCGACGTGGGTATTCAAAATGGCCGCATCGCCGCGATTGGAAAAGCGGGCAACCCTGACGTACAACCTGATGTTGAAATCGTCATTGGCCCCGGCACCGAAATCATCTCCGGCGAAGGTAAGATCCTGACCGCGGGCGGTATAGATTCCCATATCCACTTTATCTGCCCTCAGCAGGTCGAAGAAGCGCTGATGAGCGGCGTGACCACCATGCTGGGCGGTGGCACCGGTCCGGCGACTGGTACCAACGCAACCACCTGTACCCCCGGCGCTTGGCACATCGGTAAGATGCTGCAAGCGGTGGACGATATGCCCATGAATATCGGCTTTCTGGGCAAAGGCAACGCCAGCCTGCCTGAGTCCCTAGAGCTCCAGCTCCAAGCAGGCGCCATGGGCCTCAAATTGCACGAAGATTGGGGCACCACGCCTGCCTCGATCAATAACTGCCTTAACGTCGCTGATGCCTATGATGTGCAGGTGGCGATCCACACCGACACCCTAAACGAATCGGGCTTTGTGGAAGACACCCTGGCCGCGTTCAAAGAGCGCTGTATCCATACTTACCACACCGAAGGTGCTGGTGGTGGACACGCCCCAGATATCCTCACTGCCTGCTCGAAAGCCTATGTACTGCCGTCATCCACTAACCCAACGCGGCCCTACACCGTCAACACCATCGACGAACACCTCGATATGCTGATGGTGTGCCACCACCTGGATCCCAATATCCCTGAAGACGTGGCCTTCGCCGACTCACGCATTCGCCGGGAAACCATCGCCGCTGAGGATATCCTCCACGATTTGGGCGTGATCTCGATGATTGCCTCGGATTCCCAAGCCATGGGGCGGGTCGGTGAGGTGGTCTGCCGCACCTGGCAAACCGCCCATAAAATGAAGGTGCAGCGCGGCCTGTTGCCGGAAGACGAAGCCCTGGGTGCCGATAACCTTCGCGCCAAGCGCTATATCGCCAAGTACACCATCAACCCGGCGATCACTCACGGCATCGCTCACGAAGTAGGTTCCATCGAAGTCGGTAAGCTGGCGGATCTGGTGCTTTGGAAACCGGCCTTCTTTGGCGTCAAGCCAGCGATGATGATCAAAGGCGGCATGATTGCGGCGGCGCCCATGGGTGATCCTAATGCCTCGATTCCCACCCCGCAGCCGGTGCATTACCGCTATATGTTCGGCGCTTTTGGCCGTGCGGCCAGCCAAACCCGGCTCAGCTTTGTCAGCCAGGCCGCGCTGGATGCGGGCATCAAAGAGACACTGGGGCTAAATAGCGAACTGGCGGCGTGCAAAAACGTGCGCCAAGTGCGCAAAAAGGATATGAAGCTAAACGATGCCTGCCCAGAACTAACCGTCGACCCGCAAACCTACGAAGTGCGCTGCGATGGCGAAATTTTAACCTGCGAGCCCGCCACCGAACTGCCGCTGGCTCAGCGTTATCATTTATTTTGAATAGCGCACTATGACCGCCAGCAAGTGCAGTGCCGGGGGTAGGTCTACGTGAGGGCGCTGTAAATACATCCCTGTACGCTACTTTTGCCATCCATGGCAAAAGACCCTCACTACGACCTACCCCCGGCTCGGCTACTGGGTGCTTAACTGCAGGTTCTGAACAGGATGATACCAATGCTTAAACTCATAGAACGCTTAGGGCCGATAGAGGAAAGCGCGGCGAGCGATACGCTCACGCTACCCTTTGAGCTACGTATTCGCGGGCGCTTAAAAGCCCAAAGCGATAGTGGCCGTGAGCTGGGGTTGTTTCTTGATCGCGGCCCGGTGCTGCGCAGCGGCGAAGGTCTAAAAGCCGAAAGCGGCGAAGTGGTGCGTGTCTGCGCCGCGGTAGAACCGGTGGTTACCGCGCGAGTGAGTACTGGCTTACCGCTGGCGCGGCTGGCCTACCACCTGGGCAATCGCCACGTGCAGCTGGCGCTGGGTGAAGATGAAAAGGGCGGCTGGGTGCGCTTCCCGCCGGATCATGTGTTGGAAGAGCTCGCCGAGCTGTTAGGTGCCGAACTAGAGCACCACAACGCAACGTTCGACCCGGAGCCGGGTGCTTATAACCAAGTAGGTGGCGGACATTCACATGGTCATTCGCACGGTCATTCACACGACCACGATCATGACCACTCGCATGAGCACCACCATGCCCACTGAACTCACTGCGCTAGAAAGCCAAAGTGATGAGCTAGCGCTGCTAGGGCTGATGCAGTTGGTGAGCCCAGCGTTGCCCATCGGCGCCTTTGCCTTTTCCCAAGGTCTGGAAAGCGCCTTTGAGCTGGACTGGGTGCGCGATGAAGCCAGCCTCGCCGAGTGGCTAAACGGTGTGCTGGAAGATGGCTTAACCCGCTGCGAACTGCCAGTGCTGGCGCGGTTGCACGATGCGTTTGGTCAGGCGTTTGGCCAGGCGGACATGGCAGAAGGTCGTAAATCAATTGCCGCGTGGGATGAGTGGCTGGCTGCCACCCGGGAAACCGCCGAGCTCGCCGCCGAAGATAGCAGGCTGGGCGCCTCGCTCAAACGCCTACTGGGCAGCTTGAACTTATTGCCGAGAGAGCAGCAGTTGCCAAGTGAAGACTTACTCCCACCCTTGCTTCCGCCCCAAGCAGGTTATGTAACGCTGTTTGCCTACACGGCCCACGTCCGTGGCGTGTCTGTTCGCCAAACGCTGCTGGGGTTTGCCTGGGCGTGGATGGAGAACCAGCTAGCGGTGGCCTGTAAAGCCTTGCCGCTTGGCCACACCGCTGCCCAGCGAGTAATTGAACAACTGCGCCCCGCGCTAGTGAATGCCGTTAATCAGGCACTTACGCTGGATGATGAAGAGCTGGGCCCGGTGCTGCCCGGTCTGGCACTGGCTAGCGCCTTGCACGAAACCCAATATTCGCGCCTGTTTCGAAGTTAGATGACCTAGAAGTTAACGAGGAGAGAACAATGACTCACTGTTTACGTGTTGGTGTGGGTGGCCCGGTTGGTTCTGGTAAAACCGCGCTGCTCAAGCAACTCTGTTTAGCGCTGCGTGATTACTACGATATCGCCGTAGTCACTAACGATATCTACACCCGCGAAGACGCCGACTTTTTGCTCAAGCACGATGCCCTACCGGCGGATCGTATTCTAGGGGTTGAGACCGGGGGGTGCCCGCATACCGCGATTCGTGAAGACGCCTCGATGAACTTGGCAGCCATTGATGAGCTCCAGGCGCGTCACCCGAAGCTGGAACTGGTCATGGTCGAGTCGGGCGGCGACAACCTCTCGGCGACCTTCAGCCCCGAGCTTTCCGACCTGACGCTCTACGTCATCGACGTCTCGGCAGGCGACAAAATACCTCGCAAAGGCGGGCCGGGCATTACCAAATCGGATCTACTGATTATCAATAAAATCGATATCGCCGAGCAGGTGCACGCTTCACTAGAGGTCATGGAGCGCGATTCCAAGAAAATGCGCGGCGAGCGGCCCTTCGTGTTCACCAATCTTTATGACGGAGTAGGGCTTGAGGAGATCATCCGCTTTATTCTCGATAAAGGGATGCTGGATGAGCGGCGTCCGCAGGCCGAAGTGACCGCTAGCTAACGTCAATCGACCCGCGTAATTGGCTGGCGAGTGGGGTCGACGTGCCATGGCAAGCCAAGGCGGGTATTGCGCTCTAATTCGGCAATCACCTGGGCGCCCAGTAGTAAAATGATGGCGCCCACTTCCAGGCTAATCAGTACGACCACCAGCGCTGCCAGCGAGCCGTAGACAGCGTTAACGAACGAGAGATTGGCGAAATAGTAAACCAGCAACAGGCGAACCCCCTCCCACAGCAGTGCTGCCACAAAGCCCCCTACGATTGCCCGACGTAAGGCGATGCGCACCACCGGCAGCACTTTGTAGATAGCGCTGAACAGCAGGAACACCCCAGTGAAACTGGCCAGGTTAAGCACCGGCTCTGAAAATCCCGCCAGCGGTAGTTCACGTTCAAATAGCAGCATTACCAGCATATTGAGCGAACTGGCCAGGGTGACTACCAGCGTGAGAACCATAAGCGCCGCCCCCAGTACCACCATAAAGGCGTAGGGCAACATTACCGAAACCCAAACGCTGCGTTTGATATGCGGGCTATCCGGCGCATGGAAAATGATCGCCAGGGCGTCTTCCAGCATACGAAAGGCGAATGAGCTGAACAGGAGCAGAATGGGAAAGCTCAGAATGCCAATCACATCTCGCGATTCCAGCAGGCTGCGAACGGCCTCCAGCAACACTTCCGCGTGGGCAGGCGCCATATGGCGTGCCTGTACGGCCAGCACATTGAGTAAGTGCTGCTGATCGACGACTTGGGTTAACAGCACAACGAGCACGGCAAAAAGCGGCACGATAGAGAGCAGAATGTTGTAGCCTACTCCGCCGGCTAGCAGGACACCGTGATTTTTCAGGAAATTGCGTAATACGCGCCAAGCAAAGTGAACCAACCTAGGGAGCAGGAGCAAGACAGCGCTAACAAATGGGTGGTTTCGAACCATGCTTGCTATTCTCCTTGGACATTAGGCCCTATCGCCATGATACGCTGATGGCAATGGCAAATAACAAGGGCAAATATCAAGGAAGTCCCGAATTGCCTGATCTGGCTTCAGGAGAGAGTAGTAAGAGGCAGAAGCTAACTCGCCGCCCTACAAACAAAAAGGTCGCCCTGACCAGGCGGTAGAGAGACCAGGGCAACCGAAGATTGTGGTTAAGCGACTTGCTTAAAACGGGCCATCCCTGGCCACCACAACCTCACAATGAACCTTTACTCTATGAATAACCTTAACTTAGGTTATGAAGCTAATCATTAAATGCTAATTAATTGAATATTAAGTAAAAAAACTAAAAAATGGTTAAAGTTCGTGCACTTTAGGTCGATAAGGCTCCTATAACTACTAAAAACTCTTCACTCAAGACTGACTCTGGAGCTTGCCCACATATGTCCACTCCTTCTGCTCCCAAACGAGCCCTTGGTTTACAAACCAAGGTGCTGATGCTGGTACTGCTCCCTCTTCTGTTAGTGACGGTTGTGCTGGTCGGGTTTAAAGCCTACAGCAGCGCCCAAGACACCCGCGATACGTTGGCAAACCAGCGTGAAATGCTGATTGAAGAGCGCCGCCATGCGGTGCGCGATATCGTCCAGATGGCGACTTCTGCCATCGAGCCCATTTACGAACAAGCCGGTGCCAACGATGAGGCCGCCAAGCAGCAGGTAGCTGAGCTTGTGCGTTCGATGCGCTTTGAAGACAACAACTACATTTTTATCTACGACTATGACGGTAACAATATCGTCACGGCGCCTGCACCGGAGCGTGAAGGCACCAACATGATCGATGCGCAAACCCCCGATGGCACCTACCTGATTCGCGAGATCATTAAGGTCGCCCAGAGTGGCGGTGGCTTCTACAGCTATATGTGGGATTACCCAGGTACCGACAGAATAGAACCCAAGCACTCATTCGTTGACCGCCTTGAAAAATGGGATTGGCTCATTGGTGCAGGCGTTTACGTCACCGATGCTGACGATGCTATTGCCGAACTTGAAGCCGCGGCTGCCGCCGATTTGCGCCAGGGCATTATATTTGCCTCCTTGTTGGGTCTGGGTCTATTTATTGTGATTGCACTGATAGCGTATGGCTTGGTGCGTCGCACGCTGGGGCCGATCAAGCGCACTACTGCGGCTATGCACGATATTGCCCAGGGGCGCGGTGATTTAACCCGTCGCTTAGCAGTTGAAAGCGGTGACGAAATTGGCGAGCTTAGCGTTCAATTCAACGCCTTTGTAGCGCGGATGCAGAACACGCTTCGTGATGTACGCAGCAGTACGCTCAGCGTGCACCAAGCGGCGGGGGAGATCTCACAAAGCTCCGATGAGCTCGCCACCCGTACCGAGCAGGCGGCCGCGAACCTGCAACAAACCTCCGCTTCCATGGAAGAGATCACCTCGACGGTTAATCACAGCGCCGACAATGCCCAGCAGGCCAATACGCTGGTGCAGTCTACTGCTGATGTAGCCCGCGAAGGTGAGACCTCGATGGGGCAGGTGGAAAGCACCATGAGCGATATTAACGACTCTGCATCGCGCATCAGTGACATCATCAGCATGATCGATTCGATTGCCTTCCAAACCAATATTTTGGCGCTTAATGCCTCGGTGGAAGCCGCAAGGGCAGGTGAGCATGGCCGCGGCTTTGCCGTGGTGGCACAAGAAGTTAGGGTTCTGGCCAGTCGTTCCAGCGATGCTTCCAAAGAGATTCGTGCGCTTATTGATGCATCGGTTCAGCACACTAACTCCGGTGCGAAGCTGGTACGCAGCGCCGGTGATACCATGCGTGAGATTGTCTCCAGCGTGGCGAAAGTCACCGATGTAATCGGTGAGATCACCGCTGGCGCTAAAGAGCAGAGCAGCGGTATTGGCCAGATCAACACTGCCGTGGCTGAAATGGACACCATGACCCAGCAGAACGCCGCCATGGTGCAGGAGTCCACCACCGCCGCCGCCAATATGCGCCGCCATGCGGAGCACCTGAATCAGTTAATCAACTCCTTCGTACTTGGTGACGATGAGCCCACGCCGCGGCACGAAGCGCTAGCGTCTCCGGCCCCTCAGCAACGTGGCAGTGATAGCGCCATGAAGCGCCCTGCGCTTTCATCGCACTCCTCATCACAGCCATCGTCAAAGCCCTCACCGGCAAAGCATGCTGCAGATGAGTGGGAAGAGTTCTAACGTTCACTACCAGTGCTTGTGATATCAGCGCTTGGGAAAGATGGGTATAAAAACGGGGCTTGCCATTTGGCAAGCCCCGTTGCGTTAACGACAGTGATGCTTATACGGCATGCCGCCTGGCCAGTCCTTCAGCCAGCAAGATGACGGCTCGCTTTGCCAGTGGTGAAAGCGCGGCATCCTCGCGTTCCAGCGTGGCTATTAGGCGCTGCTTCATTGATCGTGCCCAAAAGGTTTCCAGGTGGCGACAGGTGGCCGCGGCTGCCATTTCTTCATCACGACCGCCGCCCAGGTTAGCTGCGATCTGGTTGGTCATGTGAATCAGGTGAGTATCTTGGTTCGACGACATTGCGTGCCTCCTCAGCCGTGTGCCATCGCCGCCGACATGGGGCGATGGTAAATCAGATGGCGGCCGGGCCGCGCAAAGCCTGCCAGTAGCAGCCCCGATGCCTGGGCCTGCTCCACGGCCAGGGCGGTGGCCGCCGATACCGCCACCAGAGCACCAATGCCGACACTGGCACACTTGTGAACCATCTCGTAGCTGGCGCGGCTGGTGACCAGCGCGAACCCTTCGCCGAGGGGGCTGGCCTCGCGGGCGAGGGCTCCAATCAGTTTGTCCAGGGCGTTATGGCGACCCACATCCTCGCGCAGTTGTTTAATGTTCCCCCAAGCATCGCACCAGGCGGCACCGTGGCTGGCGCCAGTGGCCCCCTGCAGCGGCTGGTGGATGGACAGCTCCCGTAGGGAACGCTGGATGGCGGCGTCACTCAACTGCGGCGCCATGACATGGGGAATTGGCCGGATGGCCTGCTCCAGGGCTTCGGTGCCGCATAGCCCGCAGCCGGTGCGTCCTGTCAGGTTGCGCCGCCGTTGTTTGAGCTCGGCCATTCGCTGGCTGGCAATAGTGAGGTGAACGGTGAGGCCTTGGGGTGCTTCGTGGATATCGAGGTCGTAGCACTCGTCGACGTTGGCCAGGATGCCTTCTGACAGGCTGAAGCCCAGGGCAAACTCCTCAATATCCGTCGGGCTGGCCATCATCACCGCGTGGGAGATGCCGTTGTAGACCAGGGCCACCGGCCTTTCCAGGGCCAGTAGATCCTCCTGGGTATCGGTGTACCAGCCGTTAGCGCCACGGCGCACCTCCACCGGCTGGCGCGCTACCGCGTCGCGAGTATGGTGGATGCTCATGGAACCTCCTGCTGGGCCTTGGCCAGGTAATCACGCTGGGCCAGGTCAAAGGCGCTAAAGCGTTGCTGCCAGGCCGACGGTTGGCTGACTTTTTCCACCTGCACCGCCGTGACCTTGTACTCCGGGCAGTTGGTGGCCCAGTCCGAGTTGTCCGTGGTGATGACGTTGGCGCCACTGCCGGGGTGGTGGAAGGTGGTATACACCACGCCGGGCTGCATGCGCTCACTGAGCCGGGCACGCAGTACCGTCTGGCCGGCACGGCTGGTGATGCCCAGCCAGTCGCCGTCGCGGATGCCGCGCAGCTCGGCGTCAGAAGGGTGCAGCTCCAGTACGTCCTCATCGTGCCAGCGCTGGTTGTCGGTGCGCCGGGTCTGGGCGCCCACGTTGTACTGGCTAAGGATCCGGCCGGTGGTGAGCAGTAGCGGGAAGCGGCGGTTGGCCCGCTCCTCGGTGGCCACGTACTCGGTAATTGCAAAGCGTCCCAGCCCGATGGGGAACTCAACCTCGTGCATAGTCGGCATGCCCAGCGGGTACTCGGCGTTACAGGGCCACTGAAGACTGCCGCGCTCCTCCAGCTTGGCGTAACTGACGCCCGCGAAACTTGGCGTCAACTGGGCGATTTCGTCCATGATTTCGGAGGGATGGGTATAGTGCATCGGGTAGCCCAGCGCATTGGCCAGATCCTGGGTGACTTCCCAGTCTTCCTTGCCGGCCACCGGGGCTGCCACCTTGCGTACCCGGTTGATACGTCGCTCGGCGTTGGTGAAGGTGCCATTCTTCTCCAGGAAGCTTGAACCCGGTAGCAGTACGTGGGCGAACTTGGCCGTTTCATTGAGGAAAATATCCTGCACGATCAGGCAGTCCAGCGACGTGAGCGCCGCCTCGACGTGCTGGGTGTTGGGGTCGGACTGAGCGATATCTTCGCCTTGCACGTAAAGCGCTTTAAAGGTGCCTTCGATGGCAGCGTCGAACATATTGGGAATGCGCAGCCCCGGTTCGTCGTCCAGTTTCACACCCCACACGGCCTCAAAGCGGCCGCGGGCGATGGGGTCGGCCACGTGTTGGTAGCCCGGCAACTCATGGGGGAAGGAGCCCATGTCACACGAACCCTGGACGTTGTTCTGGCCGCGCAGCGGGTTCACACCCACGCCCTCGCGGCCAATATTGCCTGTGGCCAAGGCCAGGTTGGCAATCCCCATCACCATGGTGGAACCCTGACTGTGCTCGGTCACTCCCAGCCCGTAGTAGATCGCGCCGTTGCCCGCCGTGGCGTAAGTGCGTGCCGCCTGGCGCACGGCCTCGGCGGGCACGCCGGTAATGGCTTCGGTGGCCTCCGGGGAGTGGCGCGGTTCAGCAATAAACTCACGCCAGCTGTTATAGGCATCGGTGTCGCAGCGCTTGGCCACGAACGCCTTGTCTTCCAGACCTTCCGTCACCACCACGTGACCCAGCGCGTTGACCAGCGCCACGTTGGTGCCCGGGCGCAGCGGCAGATGTTGGGCCTCGCTCATGTGCGGGGTCTTTAAAAGGTCGATACGGCGAGGGTCGGCGACGATCAGCTTCGCCCCCTGGCGCAGGCGTTTGCGCATCAGCGAGCCAAACACCGGGTGGGCGTCGGTGGGGTTGGCGCCGATCACGATAATTGCGTCCGACTTCATCACCGAGTCAAACGTCTGGGTGCCCGCCGATTCACCCAGCGTGGTCTTCAGGCCGTAGCCGGTGGGCGAGTGGCACACCCGCGCGCAGGTGTCAGTGTTGTTGTTGCCAAACGCTGCGCGAATCAGCTTCTGCACCAGGTAGGTCTCTTCGTTGGTGCAGCGCGAGGAGGTGATACCGCCGATGCTCTCGCGGCCGTGCTCGGCCTGAATCGACTTGAGACGGTTCGCGGCAAAGCTGATCGCCTCTTCCCAACTGGCTTCGCGCCAGGGCTGATCGATTGAGTCACGAATCATCGGCGTGGTCAGGCGATCCGGGTGGGTGGTGTAGCCGAAGGCAAAACGCCCCTTCACGCAGGAGTGGCCGTGATTGGCGTCGCCGCCCTTGTAGGGCACCATGCGCACCAGCTGGTCGCCCTTCATCTGGGCCTCGAAAGAGCAGCCCACGCCGCAGTAGGCGCAGGTGGTGACCACGCTGTGATCCGGCACGCCGTGGTCGATCACGCTTTTTTCCATTAGCGTGGCCGTGGGGCAGGCCTGCACGCAGGCGCCGCAGGAGACGCAGTCCGAGTCCATGAAGGCGTCGTTCTGGCCTGCTGATACTTTGGATTCGAACCCGCGGCCATCGATGGTTAGCGCGAAAGTACCCTGGACTTCGTCGCAGGCGCGCACGCAGCGTGAACAGAGGATGCACTTGCTGGGATCGAAGGTGAAGTAGGGGTTGGATTCGTCCTTGACCGCCTCCAGATGATTCTCGCCCGTAAAGCCGTAGCGCACCTCGCGAAGCCCCACGCTACCGGCCATGTCCTGCAGTTCGCAGTCGCCGTTGGCCGGACAGGTCAGGCAGTCCAGCGGGTGGTCGGAGATGTAGAGCTCCATCACGTTGCGACGCAGCTTGGCCAGCCGCTCGTTCTGGGTGGTCACCTTCATACCTTCAGCAACGGGCGTGGTGCAGGCGGCGGGCAGGCCGCGGCGTCCCTCCACCTGCACGGCGCACAGCCGGCAGGAACCGAAGGGCTCCAGGCTGTCGGTGGCGCACAGTTTGGGAATGTTGATATCCGCCAGGGCCGCGGCGCGCAGTACCGAGGTGCCCTCCGGCACGCTGATGGATACGCCGTCGATATCAAGGCTCACCGAGGCAGTGCCGACGGCCTGAGCAGGGAAGGGCGTGCCGAGGTCTTTGCTATGCCCGGCGTTGCTGGCATGCTGACTGGGGTCGAAGTGCTGAATCATGATCTGTCTCCGTTCGCCGCCCGCTGGAAATCCTCAGCAAAGTGTTTCAGGGCGCTCTGCACCGGGAAGGGGGTCATGCCGCCCATGGCGCAGAGCGAGCCGTCTACCATCGTTTCGCAAAGATCACTCAGCAGGGCGAGGTTGGCCTCGCGATTGTCGTTGGCGCGAATACGATCGATTACCTCCACGCCACGGGTCGAGCCGATACGACAGGGCGTGCACTTGCCGCAGGACTCCACCTTGCAGAACTCCATCGAGAAACGCGCCTGTTCGGCCATATCGACGCTGTCGTCGAACATCACCACGCCGCCGTGACCGACGCCTGCACCGACCTCGGCGAAGGTTTCGTAATCCAGCGGCATATCCCACTGGCTTTCGGGCAGGTAGGCGCACAGCGGCCCGCCTACCTGAACGGCGCGCAAGGGCTTTCCGGTGAGCGTACCGCCGCCAAAATCCTCCATCAGCGTGCGCAGAGTGGTGCCAAAGGCGAGTTCCACCAGACCGCCACGCTTGACGTTGCCCGCCAGTTGGAGGGCCAGCGTGCCCCGGGAGCGGCCCATGCCGTGATTGGCGTAGGCCTCGGCACCCTCGGCCAGAATGAACGGCACGGCGGCAAACGAGAGCACGTTATTGACCACGGTAGGGCGGCCGAACAGGCCCTCGATGGCGGGCAGCGGTGGCTTGAAGCGCACCAGCCCGCGCTTGCCCTCCAGACTTTCCAGAAGCGATGTCTCTTCGCCACAAATGTATGCTCCGGCGCCCAGACGTACTTCCAGATGAAAGGTGCGGCCGCTGCCGCGCAGGTCGTCGCCGAGATACCCGGTGGTCTCAGCACGGCAAATGGCTTCGTCGAGGATCTCTTTCGCCAGCGGGTATTCCGAGCGCAGGTAGATATAACCTTGGGTGGCGCCCACCGCGAGCCCGGCGATGGTCATGCCCTCGATCAGCATGTAAGGGTCGCACTCCATTGCCAGCCGGTCGGCGAAAGTGCCAGAGTCGCCCTCATCGGCATTGCAGACGATGTATTTCTGGTCGGCGGGCGTATCGAGCACCGTCTGCCACTTGATACCGGTGGGGAAGGCCGCCCCGCCACGTCCGCGCAGGCCCGAGGCTTTGACTTCCTCGACGATATCCTGGGGCTCGCGTTGCAGCGCAGCCTGCAGGCCGCAAAAACCGTTATGGGCGCGATAGTCCTCGATCGATAGCGGGTCAGTAATACCAATACGCGCGAAGGTTAAACGCTGCTGGCGGGCGAGGTAGTCGATCTCTTCCGTTGGGCCCAGTGCCAGTGGGTGGCTGACGCTACCTTCCAGCAGGCCACTGTCGAGCAGCGCCGCTACATCCCCCAGCGTTACCGGGCCATAGGCGAACCGGCCGATGGGGGTGTCGACTTCCACCAGCGGCTCAAGCCAGGCAAGGCCACGGGAGCCGTTACGTACCAACGTGATTGACTGGCCGCGTGCGGCGGCCTCTCTCTCCAGCCGGCTGGCGATCGTATCGGCGCCCAGCGAAAGCGCGGTGGTATCGCGAGGTACATAAACGCGGACGCTCATCCCATCACCTCCAGCGGCCGGGTTTGTAGCTCATCCATCAATTCATCGAAGGCTTCCGGCGTGACGCGGCCGCGTATGCTGTCGTCCACGCGAATCGACGGGCCGCAGGCGCAGTTGCCCAGGCAGTAAACGGATTCGAGGGTGATTTCGCGATCCGGCGTGGTCTGGTGGTAGTCGACCCCCAAACGCGCCTTGGCGTGGGCTTCGAGCTGGCGCGCCCCTACCGACTGACAGGCCTCGGCGCGGCAGATGTGCACGACGTGGCGCCCCGGTGGTGTGGTGCGAAAGTGGTGGTAAAAGCTGATGACGCCGTGCACTTCGGCACGTGTCTGGTGGAGGGCATCGGCGATGATGGGCACCGCTGCCTCGGGAATGAAGCCGATGCGATCCTGAAGGGCGTGGAGGATCGGCAGTAGGGCGCCGGGCTTGTGTTTCAGGGCGTCGACCTCGGCCTGAATTGCCTGCGGCGCCCACTCCTGGGAATGGTTCATGATGCCTTCCTCACGACTGCTTATTATGTTTTAAATATGCACTGCTTTTCATATTTAAAAAGACGTGCATCACGGTTAATACAAAGCTAGCATCAAGTTATCGACTTAAAAATATGAAATAGTGTGCCTATGAAACGGATCAAGGTAACGCCCACCTGGTGCTTTAGTGATGAAGAGGGGCACCGTCTCGATACCAACCTTCTGCGCTTGCTGGGGGCGGTGCATCGTCATGGCAAGTTGACCCATGCTGCCGAAGAGGCGGGTATTTCCTATCGTCACGCGTGGAATTTACTGCGCCAGGGCGGAGAGTTTTTTGGTGTTTCCCTGGTAGCCATGGCGCGTGGGCGAGGGGCGCAATTATCACCGCTGGGTGAAAAGCTGCTATGGGCCGAACAACGCGCCACCGCTCGGTTAAGCCCGCAGCTTGATAGCCTGAGCTCAGAGCTCAATCTTGCCATTCAGCAGCACCAGGAAGGCGTGCACCCGGTTCTGCGTCTCCACGCCAGTCACGGTTTTGCGATAGAGCTACTGCCACAGCATTTGGGGGAGTTGCAGCTTGACCTGCAGTACTGCAGCCCGCTGGAAGCACTGGCGGCGCTTAACCGTAATAGCTGCGATCTTGCGGGCTGCCATCTTCCCAGAGGGGCGGTGGGTGAGAGCATGCGGCGCAAATACCGCCGCCTGCTCAAGCCTCGCTATCATCGGCTGGTAGGTTTTATCGCCCGCCAACAGGGGCTAATGGTGGCGCCGGGTAACCCGTTGGGCATTGATGGCGTTGCAGCGCTGGCCGACAGGTCGGCCACGTTTATAAACCGGCAGGCGTCATCGGGAACCCGGGAGCTGTTGGATGGCCTGCTGACCGAGGCGGGTATTGCTGCATCCAAAGTGAACGGTTATGAGATTGAGGAGTACACCCACTCGGCGGTGGCGGCCTATGTAGCGGCGGGAATGGCGGATGCAGGCTTCGGTGTCGAGGCAGCTGCGCAGCGCTTTGGACTTGATTTTGTGCCGCTGGCCACCGAAGACTACTTGCTGGCCTGCCACAAACGCTCCCTGAAAGAGCCTAAATTTGACGACTTTTTGCAAGCGCTGCGCAGCGCTTCCTTCCAGGAGGCGGTGCAGCGCCTGCCGGGTTATAGCCCGAGCCAGTGTGGCTGCGTGATTGAGATCGCCAGCTTTTTATAAGGTCGTGCTGATTGGAAGAGTGCTAGAGGTAGCTACATCGGTTTAAGTATCATGAGTATCGCATTTAAACTATAGGCTCTCTCTGTAGCTAGAGAGGGCCTATAGTTCAGCAATATCATTTAGTGGATTGCAGTTATTCTAAAAGGTAGTGACCCACAAAATGATGTTGGGAAATAGCGTAAATACGCCTATAGCGCCAAGTAAAATAAGCCAGTAAGGCAAGGAGGCCTTTGCAGCAGATGTTAAATTAACTTCATTTTTAGAAATGGATGATAGGACAAAGAGATTGAGTCCTACGGGCGGCGTTATCATACCGATCTCTATAAGTAGCGTGACAATAATACCGAACCAGATGGGGTCGAACCCTAAGCTTGTGATCATCGGGAAGGTGATGGGGAGAGTCATGAGAAGCAGTGATATGCCATCAAAGAAACAACCTAGCACGATATAGACGATGACGATCATCAGCAGTATGCCATATGGGCCTAGCCCAAAGTTGCCAATCGTTTCGACTGCAGTACGAGGAATGCCTAGTAGGCTGACGGCTTGAGAAAGGATCACTGTACCAATCAAAATCATACCGATAGCGGTAAACATGATCGAGGCGTGCTTAAACGCCTGCCATAGTCTTTTGAAGGTTAAATCACCCCATGTTAAACCTAAAACGATACTGGCCACTACGCCCAAAGCCGCCGACTCCGTAGGCGTCGCGATCCCCAGGTAAATAGTTCCCAGCACGAAGAAAATAAGTACGGGAAGAGGCCATATCTCCTTGAGTCCAGTTATTACGTGCTTGAAGGTCACTTTCTCTTTAAACGTAGGGGTTACTGGCTCGCCAATTTTAGAGCGGATCATGATCCATGTGGAAAAGGCGGCAGCAATGAGCAAGCCTGGCAGCATACCAGCGATAAAGAGCTGGCCGATAGAGACGTTTTGAGTTGCTCCGTAGATGATCAATGCCAAGCTGGGGGGAATGAGAAGCCCAAGGGTGCCCCCTGCAGCTAACGTACCCACCACTACACTTGGCTTATACCCACGTTTTGTCAGTTCAGGATAGCCAACTGCGCCTATGGCGGCTGCGGTAGAGGTGCTTGATCCGCTAACCGCACCAAACAGCGTGCAGACGGCAATGTTGGTATGGAGTAATTGCCCTGGAACACGCGCGAACAGAGGGGTTAGGCCGTTATAGACGCGTTTTGACACGCCGCTTGCGAGAAGTATTTCACCTAAAAATATGAATAGAGGAACTGCGCTTAGCGTAAAATCCGTTAGCATGTTCCAAGTTGCGTTAATCGCCAAGGGGGTGGCGCCGTTAGCTTGAAAGTGAAGCAGGAGTAGACCCGTAAGCCCCAGCGCCGCCCCTAGGATTGCGCCACTGGTTAAAAATAGAACTAGCGCCCCGCTCAAGAGTAACCAGCTCATATCGCATCCTCCGCTGAGGCAGTGTCTGTCGTGGGCTGTTTAAAACCATGGCTGAGCTGAATCAAGATGCACAGCATCATGGAAAAAGGCATGATTGCCATCCACGGCCATAAGAGAATGCTACTGATATCCGTACGCGAATTGAGCGAGAACGAGAAGTTCATGAAATTCCAGGACTCAAAGGCGAAGATGGCGCAGAACGTGAGTAATACGACGACGCCAATAAAGTCCATTATCCTCGCGATCCCTGCTGGCATCAGGTTGACGAGTATCTCTATGCGTATGTGGCGGCCCTTATTGAGCACATAAGGTAGACAAAGGAAGGTCAATGTTAAGAACAGCAGCCCCGCCAGCTCATCGGAAAAACGCAAAGGATGACCACCCAGATAGCGCATCAAGGTGCTGACGAATATCAGTGCCGTCATTGCGATACCGCTCATGACGCCCAGTAGAAAGGAGGCATAGGCGGTATGGTTCAGTACAGTGTTGATTTTTCTCATCATCACGACTAGCTCCAAGAAGAAAGAGCCAATAGGTATTGGCTCTCGATTGGTTTATGTACCCATTACTCTTCGGAGATCGCTTGAGTGACTGTCTCGTAGTAGCGTGTGCCGTCCTCGCCTGCGTTTTCCGCCATGGCTTGCCACGCCTGCCAAGCGGCGTCTACAAAGGTTTCGACGTCATCATCTGAGAAGTCGGGAAGCATGGTGATTCCCAATTCTTTACGCTCTTGACGCGCCTGCGCTTCGCGCTCTGGATCAACCGCAGTGGCGCGGGTCTCGTTCCAAATCTCTTCACCGGCTTCTTCCAGAGCCTGACGTTGGTTGTCGTTGAGGCGGGATAGTGCTTGTTCACTGATACCAAAGAGCCATGGGGAGGCTGCCCAAGGGTGTAAGTAAGACTCGTACTTGGTGACTTCTTGAAGCGAAACGGTGGGGGCCACGGTAGATAAGTAATAGGCACAATCTACAACGCCTGTTTGAAGTGCCATATACATATCGTTTTGCGGAATGACTTGAGCTGAAATGCCCAATAATTCAAAAGTATCCACAAGGTGTCTGGACCAGACGCGGACTTTTTTATCCTCTAGGTCTGCCAAGGAGTTTACCGGCTCTTTGCAGTGCAAACCTACATCGAAAATAGGAGCAACGACACCACCAACGATTTGAATATCCCAATCTGAAAAGCCGTCTTCATAGAGTTCCCTGATTACATCAAGAATTTCGTCATGTTGGGAAGATTCCGTAATGGCGCCCTGAGCATATACAGATGCCAAGGCAGGGGCATCACGTGTGTAATATTCACCATACAGTAGTGCCATATCGACCATGCCCTGCTGCAATACTCTCAGCATGTCGGCTTCTTTAAGACCTAAGGCGCCTGCATGGTAGACTTCGATGTCAAGCTCGCCATCTGACTTTTCACTCACTAAGCTAGCGAATCTGTTGATCTGCTCTGCTTCAGGGCGAGATTGTGAAAGCCCACTATGGAATTTCAACGAGATGTTCTCTGCCTGGACACTCCCGATGGTTGTTAAGGACAAAAGAGTTGCAGCGCCCAGAGTAACTTTTTTGCTTTTAGGATTATTCATAAGTTTATTTCTCAGAGGACAGGGGGATGGATTTTCATCTTGAATCAGTTACGACTTTCGAAAAGGTATTTTTTGCGACACTAAGGGCCTAAATAGCGACATTTGATGAACTTTTAAAAAGTACGTGGCGATGGGTATGTTTTTGTTATCTGACGAAGTAAGGCGAGAGGAGGATTCGCGCCGCGGGACGCTAGAGGCTAAGGTTGTGTTAGTAGTAGGCTCATGAGTGAAAATGACAAAGCCATCTCTACCCAGTGCGATATCGAAAAGTTCAGTGAAAGCCGACTGATGTAATACTCGATTGGCTAATACGGCTGAAATTCGTACTTTTACTATAAGGTTTTTAAATAATATAACTATTTTTTAATTTTTAACCAGTCACGTAGGGTTCGTGTAAATTGTTCAACTTGATACAAGGTTGGGCAGGTTTTACATGGTTGGGTTTGAGATCTTGTGGTATTGGTGAATTATAATTATCCTGATTTTATTGGTTTATTTTTTCAAGGCGTGATTTTTGCTTAACAATAACTATGACTTAAAAAATTGAGGTTCATCATGAAGGATAAATTCTCAAGCATATTGAAAAATAAAAACATGGCTTACATTTCTTCGACTGACTCTTTAGGGAAGCCTAAGATAACAAAAAAAGTAGCTTTTATACTGCTAGAGAATTTTTCAATGATGGCTTTCACTGGCGCTGTGGATGCACTCGTTACAACGAATTTAATGCAATCTACTACGATGTATGAGGTCTTGGTGGTGGGTAGCGAGGCGCCTGCAACGGTTTCTGACTTAGGTATTGAGGTAGCCGCGGATTATTCGTTAGACCAGTTTGATGCTACAAGCCTCAATATTGATGTGTTGATTGTATGCGGTGGCCTGCGTGTACTTCCTAAAACAACCCTCCTACTGCGCAGCAAACTGAGGCATGCTGACAGTAAAGACATGATGTTAGGAGGGTTATGGAACGGCGCCTACTTCCTTGCAGAGGCGGGATTATTGAACGGCTACCAGTGTGCTTATCATCCTGATGGCCGCGCGATGATGGCAGAGCAGTTCTGGGATGTATCGGTATCTAGCCGTAGCTTTATTGTGGATCGTAATCGTATCAGCTGTGCCGGGGCGAGTAGCTCATTGAGCATGATGCTTGAAGTAGTCAGAACTGATTGTGGCAATGAGGTGGTCAGTGCAGTTGAAGAGATGCTTAGCTGTGATAAGGGCTTAGACTCCCCAGATATTTCAACGTTAGGTGTCGATCAAAACCTCACTCTGCCAGAAAAATTGAAAATATCGCTGCAATTGATGAAAAATAATATTGAAGAGCCTTTATCCATATCTGAAATAGCTAATTGGGTCAATATTTCGAGACGCCAGTTAGAACGTATGTTTGGTAATTACGTTAATGCTAGTCCTTCTCGATACTATATGGAACTTCGTCTAACGCGTGCGCGTCAGCTTCTTCAGCAAACTAACAAGCCCGTTGCCGAAGTGGCAGTTGCCACCGGTTTTGTGAGTATCTCTCATTTTCGCAGCTGTTTTTACCAGCTCTTTGAAGTAACACCGGGACAGTTTCGAAAGTCGTGCCAAGCTGGTGAACATTCGATGTGAACTTCTTATTTGAATTCACGATGAATGCACTGAGGCTAGATAAGCGTCACCTTAAAAAGAGAGCCAATAAGGCTCTCTTTAAAAAGTGCAAACGCTGACTTAACCACCCGACCAACCCAACATAATCGGCACGTAAACCACTAACAGCAGCACCCCGATCAGTCCCAGCAGGTAAGGAATGATCGCCCGGGTAATCCGCTCCAGCGGCAGCTGGGTGATCGATGAGGCCACATAGAGGTTGATCGCCACCGGCGGGGTAATCATGCCGATGGAAAGCCCCACCACGATAATCAAACCAAAGTGGATCGGATCAATCCCCAACTGCAGCACCAGCGGCAACAGCACCGGGGTGAGGATAATCAGCGCACTGGCGGTTTCGATAAACACCCCAGTGAGCAGAATAATCCCCACGATCAGCAGCATAATCACGTAAGGGTTGGTAGACAGCGACAACACGGCCTGGGCAATTGCTCCCGGCACCTGCCAGCTAGACAGCGTCCAGCTCAGCACCGCCGACATGGCAATCACCAGCATAATCACCGCGGTGGTCATCGCCGAACGGATCAGCAGCTTATAAATCTGTGGCAGGGTCAGGTCGCGGTAGACAAACAGCGATACCAGCATGGCGTAGTTCACTGCCACCACGGCGGCTTCTGAAGGCGTGAAGATGCCCGAGAAGATACCCCCGAGGATAATTACCGGCGTCATCAATCCCCAGCTGGCGTCTTTAAAGGTCGTCCAGATGGTTGCCAGCGACAGCGGCGTACCTTTGGGGTATTGGCGCTTATACGCCTGAGCAATGGCAATGGCCATTAATCCTAGCCCCATCGCCAGACCCGGTAAAAAACCGTTTAGAAACAGCTTGGAAACGGACTGCTGAGCGATCACTGCGTAGATGATCATCGGCACCGAGGGCGGAATCACCACCCCGATGGTGCCGCTGGCGGCGATCAAGCTGGCTGCCGATGCCGGGTCATAGCCTTTGCGTTTTAGCTCAGGCACCAGACTGGAACCCACCGCTGCAGTGGTCGCGGCGCCAGAACCGGAGATTGCCGCAAAGAACATGCCCGCCATCACCGAGACCACCGAGAGCCCGCCGCGCATAAAACCGACTAACGAATCGGCAAAGCTGACCAGTTTTTCGCTCACCTTACCCTGGGCCATTAAATCCCCAGCGAGGATAAACATCGGGATAGCCACCAGGGCAAAGGAGTTGATGCCCTGGAACATCTGCTGGGTAACCACCATCAGCGGCACGCCGGATTGATAGAGCGCATAGAGCGTGCTGGCGCCAATCGCAAAGGCAATTGGCACGCCCAGCAGCATAAACAGGAAGAACAACCCAAACAGCAGCAGCGTCATAGCGACTCCTCCTGGGGTTGGGAGGTTTCACCGTTAATCAGCAGCTCGATGATATCGACCAGCGCATACCACGCCATAATCGCTGCGCAGATCGGCATCACCGCGTAGACGTAGGTCATCGAAAGCCGCAGCGAGGCGGATTTCTGAAAGCTCTGTACCTGCATATAGCGGTAGCCGATAACGATCAGCGTGATCATGAACGCCAGCACTACCAGCAGGGCGGCAATACGTGCGATTTGGCGCAGGCGGCCGGGCAGGGCATCCACCACAAAGGTCACTGCAATGTGTCGCCCGCGCTGAAACGCCAAGGTGCCGGCTAAGAAGGTGATCCACACCAACAGAAAGCGGGCGACCTCTTCAGTCCAGCCGACGGCGGTGAATAGCACACGAGAGACGATCTGCAGGGTAATCACCCCAATCAGCGCCGCCATGCCCGCAAAGACCACGGGCTGTAGAATGGCGTCCAGAAAGCGTTCAGTACGCTGTAGCAACATTACCAATGGATGCGTGTGAGTGGGCACTTACTTCACTTCCTCCTGGATGCGTTGCAGATAGTCGCCGAACTGATCACCGTACTTCTCATACACCGGGGTAACGGCTTCCTGGAAGGCGGCGATATCGGGCGACTCGTTTATTTCCATGCCTGCCTCAGCCAGTTCGGCTAACTGCTCGGCTTCCATGATGGCATTTTGTTCTCTGGCATAGCTAGAAGCTTCGCTGGCGGCATCGAGTACGATCTCCTGAACCTCCTCTTGAAGGCCGTTCCAGGCGGGTAAACTCATAATGAAGATCGCTGGCGCATAGATATGCCGTGTCATGGTGAGATAGTCCTGGGTTTCCGCCAGGTTAAAGGCATGGATGGCGTTAACCGGGTTTTCCTGACCATCAATCGTGCCTTGTTGCAGGGCGGTCAGCGCTTCTGTCCACGCCATGGGCACGGCATTGGCGCCGAGTTCCCGGAACGTATCCACATAAACCTCGTTCTCGATGACGCGCAGTGTCAGGCCGTCGAGATCTTCAGGCGCATTAATCGCGTGCTGGCTATTGGTGATATTGCGAAAGCCGCGCTCAGCAAATGCCAGCCCTTTAAGGTTCACATCCTCTAATTTGCCCAGTATTTCCTGGCCGATCTCACCATCCAGCACGGAGTAGGCAGATTCGGCGGAAGGGAAGAGGAAAGGCAGCTCAAAAACCGAGAATTCATCAACGAAGTTGGCCACGGGCCCGTTGGTGATCACGCCCATATCGACAGTGCCGATCTGCATACCCTCCAGAATGGTGCGCTCGTCGCCCAGAGAGGCGTTGGGGAAGATCTCTACGGAGACCGCACCGTCGGTCTGTTCACTGACTAACTGCTGAAAGCGCTCGGCGGCGATATGGTAAGTATCTTCTGTATTCACCACGGTCGCTAAGCGCAGATTGGTAGGCGTTATTTCCTCGGCGTGGGCCATGAGCGGTAAACCAAGCAGGCCAGCGCATAGCAATGTTAAGTTTAACTGTTTGAATTTACTTGTATAACAGGATGCGGCGTGAGCGGTGAAGCGGGCGTTGTGATTCACATTATCTCCTAGTGATGGCTGTTCTTATTATCTTATTGGGCTTCATCTATATCACATCGAACTAACAGGGCAAATTACTTATTTTCATTCCACTATTCGCGATAATAATCCAAAAAATCTTTATAGATCTGGGGCTTGAGAGTGGTGATGGTTAGCGCTAGCCTGCAAACATTACGATTGATTAAATGCCTTGGAAGGTAATTGTAAGGCCTAGTCGGTGGCTAAGTCTTGCTACCCTTGCTCTTTATAACCACGCTCTTACTAACCATGGCAACGCCAGCTAAAACAGGAATAACCAATGGATAAGTTGCTTAACGACCTAGTAGCGGTAGTCGGCCCAGAAGGTGTGCTGCTCGGTGAAGATGTCTCCCAGCGTAGCGTCGACTGGTTTACCGGGGCGCCCTGTCGTGCCAAGGCTATTGTAAGGCCCCGCAATACCGAACAGCTCAGCCGGGTGATGGCCTTATGCTACCAGGCCGACCAGCTGGTGGTGACCCATGGCGGCATGACCGGCATTGTGCACGGTGGGGAAGCCAGCCCCGAGGAACTGGTGGTTTCCCTGGAACTGATGAACCAGATCGAAGAGATCGACCTGGTCGGCTCTACGATTCAGGTTCAGGCCGGGGTGACGCTCCAGCGTGTGCAGGAAGCCGCGGCGGAGATCGATATGCAGTTTCCGCTCGATCTTGGCGCCCGGGGCTCGTGCACCATTGGCGGCAATATTGCCACCAATGCAGGCGGCATACGGGTCATTCGCTACGGCATGATGCGCCAGCAAGTGCTGGGGCTGGAAGCCGTACTCAGCGACGGCACCGTGGTCAGCTCGCTGAACAAAATGCTCAAGAATAACGCTGGCTATGACCTCAAACAGCTATTTATCGGTAGCGAAGGCACGCTGGGTATCGTCACCCGCGCCGTGCTCCGCCTGCAGCCACATATGCCCAGCGAACAAACCGCATTGGTTGCGGTGCCCTCCTTCGATGCCTTGACCCAGCTGTTACGCAGGGTCTCCCAAGAGCTCGCCAATAGCCTTAGCGCCTTCGAGGCATTGTGGAATAGCCACTACAAGCTGGTGACCACCGAGAGCGGCAAGCACGCGCCCCCGCTGGCCGACGATTCGCCTTTCTACGCGATCATCGAAACCCTGGGGCTTGATGACGCCCAGGATGCGGAGCATTTCTCTGAGATTCTGCAAAAGGCGATGGAAGACGGCTTGATCACCGATGCCGTGCTGGCCAGTTCCGGTGCCCAGCGCCAGGGCATCTGGGCGATCCGAGAGGATATCGAAGTGCTGGTGCACCAGCTGAAGCCGATGTTCTCCTATGATATCAGCCTGCCGATTCCCCATATGGACGCGTACGTTGATACCCTGGAGCAAAACCTCAAGGCGCAGTTTCCCCAAACAGGAAAAATGATCGTGTTCGGCCATC
Organism: Halomonas sp. IOP_14; assembly: GCF_021021315.1. Lineage (NCBI taxonomy): Bacteria > Pseudomonadati > Pseudomonadota > Gammaproteobacteria > Oceanospirillales > Halomonadaceae > Halomonas > Halomonas sp. IOP_14. Next base: position 55,856 of record NZ_JAINWD010000018.1, read on the forward strand.
TTGGCGATGGCAACCTGCACATCATGATCACGGTGCGCGACGACAGCTCGCAGAGCCGCCGCCAAGTTGAGCAATTGGTTTACTCGCCCCTTAAAGAGTACAGCGGCTCGATCTCTGCCGAGCACGGCATTGGTCTCGAAAAGCGCGACTACCTAAGTATTTCCCGCTCCAGCGAGGAGATCGCTTTAATGAAGCGTATGAAAGTCGCCCTGGATCCCAAGCTGTTATTGAATCGAGGCAAAGTCGTGGCGGTGGAGTGAGTTTGGAGGTTTGATTAAGGGTCGCCCAGGGCGGAGGGGGCTGGTGTCATCAGCTCCCGGGTTAATTGCCGCAACCAGTGTATGCCAGGATCGTGATCCTTCCTTTCATCCCAGCACAGGCAGACTTTGAACGCCGGTACGTCCAGGGGCAGAGCGTAGAACTTCAAGCTATTGTTGCGGCAAATGACCCTGGCCGCGCTCTCTGTCACCACACAAAGCAGTGCTGTGGATGCCAATATTTCCTGCAGCGGATTGATGTAGGGCGTCTTGGCGACGATTTTCCGCTCTAACCCCAGCTCCCGCAGTTTTTCATTGATTAACAGCGGGCTGTCTTCACGATGGGACAAAGCGACCTGGGGGGAGTTTAGAAAAGCCTCAAGGGTAATGGCGCTGCTCTCGCCATGAAATGTCGCATCGCCCACACAGCCAATCACATCGTCAAACAAGTATTCATGATGAGAGGTGAGCGGCAAGGTTTCGAACTGCACCACTGCCAGGTCGATATCGTGCTCTTGAAGGACTTGTTGGGCGCCTTCTGCACTTGCGATGCGCGTGGAGAGCATGTTGAAACACAAATCTGGCGCGTGTTCCAAGCAGTGCTGGATAAGCTTGGGTTGCAGCTGTTGGCTGACATAGTCCACCAAACTGACACGAAACTCCCGCTTTGATGTGGCTGGCGAAAACTCGTTATTGCTGTGAACTGCCTGATCAAGGTAGAACAGCCCTTTGGCTACGGCGGCATCCATCTGCCGGGCAAGCGGGGTCGGTTGCATGCCGTCCAGCGTCTTAATGAAAAGCGGGTCGTCCATTAACAGGCGGAGCTTTTTCAGCGAGTGGCTGACCGCCGGTTGCGTCAGGCAGAGCGCTTGTGCGGTGAGCGTCAAACTCCTTTTCCAATACAGCGTGTGAAAAACCAATAGTAAATTGAGATTTATCTTATTGAGCCTGTTCGCCAGCTTCGTATGGGTGGTGTCAGCCATCAGGCGTGTCTCTTGGTTGGAAGGGCCGTCCCGGCGCGGGAACAGCCCTCAGCCACTGCTGTAAAAGCACTGTATCTAATGTCGGGCTGCCTCGATGGGAAGCGAATTACTTGAGCGCTTCCTGGATGCGCGGCAGGTAATCACCGAACTGTTCGCCGTACTTCTCATACACCGGCGCAACGGCAGATTGGAAGGCTTCCATATCTGGATCGTCGTTGATCTCCATGCCCGCATCGCGCAGGGCCTGCAGCTGTTCGCTTTCCATTTCTGCGTTCACCTGGCGCTCATGCTCCGCTGCTTCCTGTGCCGCTGCTAGCAGTACCTCTTGGGCGTTTTCAGGCAGTTGGTTCCAGGCGGGCATACCCATGACAAAAATCGCCGGGGCGTAGGTATGGCGGGAGAGGGTCATGTAGTTCTGGGTTTCATCCAGGTTGAACGAGTGAATCACGTTCACCGGGTTCTCCTGACCGTCGATAGTGCCTTGCTGCATGGCGGTGAGCGCTTCAGTCCACGCCATGGGAATCGCGTTGGCGCCCAGCTCGCGGAAGGTGTCGGTATAGACCGGGTTTTCCATCACGCGGATGCGCAGGCCGTCCAGATCTTCCGGCGAGTTTACGGCACGCTCGCTGTTGGTCAGGTTGCGGAAACCGCGTTCGGCGTAGGCCATACCTTTCAGGTTCACCTCGGAAAGCTTATCGAGCAGCTCCTGACCGATCGGGCCATCGAGTACTTCGTAAGCGGCTTCCGGGGAGGGGAATAGGAACGGCAGTTCGAATACCGCCATCTCTTCGACAAAGTTGGCTACCGGCCCGTTGGTGATCACGCCCATATCCACGGTGCCGATCTGCATGCCTTCAAGCAGCGTGCGTTCGTCACCGAGGGTGGCGTTGGGGTAAATCTCGATATCTACCTTGCCGTCGGTGCGCTCTTCTACCAGCTCTTCAAATTTGGTGGCGGCAATGTGGAAACCATCCTGCTCGTTGACCACGTGGGCCAGGCGCAGAGTGACGGGATCCATATCAGCAAAATCAGCGGCGTTCGCGGTGCTTACCAGCGCCAGTGAGATGCCCAGTGCCAGCGTGCTACGTGCAAATGTTTTCATATTATTGTGTTCCCAGTGGACTAAGGTGCAGAAGTGCTCCCAAAGCATGCACCACACCAGGGAAAACGGTCAATTGACTAAAGGTACTCAAGCGCCATACGGCTGGACACAGCGCCCCTGCACAGTTACGATACGCACCCACAAGCGCCCGTAGCTCAGTTGGATAGAGTATCGGCCTCCGAAGCCGAGGGTCGCAGGTTCAAATCCTGCCGGGCGCGCCAAATTGTAAAAGGGGCCTACGAAATCGTGGGCCTCTTTTTTTGGCTGGTATCGGCCAAAAAAGTATTTTAAGAATTTTTGATATAGCGCCGCGCCGACATTTGCGGCTGGTTTGGCGCGCAGCGGAAAACCAAGTCCGACAATATGCGTTTGCTATATACAGCATAGAGCGGGTATAGAGATTCCTTTGATCAGAGTCGTCCAGAAATTGGGACTCACAATTTTCACGTTATCTCAATTCTCCACTTCTTCTTCCTCTGCACTATCTTTTGCTACGCTTTCATAATGCAAGTCTGTTAATTCAGAAGTGAGATAATCATCCATTAGAACCTTAATAAATAGATCCTGTGAAACCTTAGTGTCCAAGACGATTTTGTCTTCAGTGCCATTAAATCGAATTTTTCCTTTCAATTTTGGAAAGCTCTTACAAAAACTGATAATGCTTTCATTGGGGATGTTCTTTTTAATGACGGGAGATGCTTTAGCAATTTTAGTAAGGCGGCGTGCGTACTTTACATCTTCCAATAACTCGTGAAGTACCTCTGGATTCTGTACTAGTTGCATTTTTTCTACAGCCGTGACGCCTAAAGCGGCTTCACGCTTAATTACTTCGTGGAAGCCAAAGCTTTTTTCGATCGCAGTCAGATCAATCACTAACAGTTGCCCATCAATACGTAATAATTGAAATCCAGAACTAATACGGAGAAACTCGTCCTCAATTTTCTCCATTCGATGCCTTGCTTTTTTCAGAAAAAAGCTTTTACGACCAAAAATATTAATTGGAGCCATCGTTTTGTAGAGAACCATTTGTCCGACGTTATTTCCTATTTCTATCAAGAGCGCCTTAATGTTTGACAAGCTCGATTCCTGTAGATTAAGTAAAGGTAAATCATCTTGCTGAAGGACACCTTCCATTGCCAGTAGCTCTTCCGGCAATTCAATATCGTAGAGATAAATAGCATCCACTCGTTCATCGGAAGTAGATAAGTTTAGAACAGATAGGTCTTCCTTCTCCGTAATAGAATCTTTCAAGCTCTGTATGAATAGAGCCTTCAACCCCTGCATCGCTTCTGATTCAATATCTACCTTTTGAGGGCCAGATTCCTCTTGATCTTTTAAAACAGTATAGACAGATACTCCTATATCGTCATATTCGTCATAAAATTTTTGTAATGCGGTCTTCAGCTCATCCCCAGTCATTCCTCACCCCTTTTTAGCATAGTAGATTCTATCATCTAGCTTTATATAAGAAACTTTATCTCCAGCAATAAATTTACTTCGACAAATCAAAATTATTCCTTTTCTAGATCCTGTTTTAAATTCACCGTCAACTCGATAGATGTGAAAGCCCATTAATGCAAGAGATGGGTTCGCGTAAAACAAATCCGTTTTTATATAAATAATGCCCATCACTATCAAAAGAAGTGCAAGCACGACCATTTGTCGACCACTACTGAAATCAAAGCTAATTAGTGGTACCACGTACGTTGCCAGAAAAGTTAGATGTTCGTAATTTATACTCTCTATTTTTTTTATTTCAAAGGGAATGTCTGTCGCTCCCTTAAGGTCGAAATCGAACCTCTTGTAAGAAAAAAAACAGTAAATCAACAGAGTAGATGAAATTAATGGTATGGGGTTTTCGCTTAATAATACTTTCCAGTGAGACCATTCTTTTATTGAAAATTGCTGCACGGGGATTTTAATCGTAATGATAATGAAGAAGATAAATAGCAACCCAAGTGAAAGGATGTATAAATCAATTTTTCTACGCGTATTTCTCATGCGACCTCATGATATTTTTGCTTTATTAATAAGCTTCCTAGGATTGCTAATGGAGAGCTTGCTTGATGCGGCTTCTGTAGCATATAGTGTTTTGCTCGCCGTTATATGCTGGCACTTTCCCATCAGTTTGCCGCACTTAGAGCAGCGTCCAAGCTTTCTAAGGCAGAAATCACTTCGTTGACAGTATATTGATCGAACTCAGGCAAATCTGTCTCATCATGTGTACCTTTGTTCAAGTACGACCAGTATGTGTTTCTTCCATCTTGGCCTAGCACAGCAGTCAGCGCAGCCACTATCGGTTCTTTATTAGGTATATTTGACGTGGAACGATTTAACTTCGATTTTAGGTTTTCAGCTAATGCTCTTAGATCCCAAGGCATCGATGGAGAACGACGAGAAACACTAATTAGGCCGTCATGCTTATCACTATATTTACCGTAATGGAACCAAGTTTTCTCACACAGATTCTCTAACGCCCTTCTTGCAGACATCAATGCGTCACGATATTCCCCCAGTGCATAAAGTTCACGTGCAGCTAGTACATAATTTTTGGGCCGTCTTAATGAGTCAACTTGAATATGATTTTCACCAATGCTCGATAGAAAAATATATGACTGAGATGCAAGCGACTGCTTCTTACCCAGTAGTTGGTGCGTGTTATTGAAGAACTCTTCACCATGTACAGCCAGTATAATTTGACAATTATTGAAAAAGTCATCAACAAATAACGTTTCCCTGATAGCACGACGATGTTCATCATCAATTGCATTTACTGGGTCGTCAAAAATAAGCACTGGACAACATTCTTTTATGTTCTTGGCTAGCAATATTGCTAGACCAAGGCAACGAATATGACCTTCGCTCAGAATGTGGAGAGCGTCAAATATGGTAGAGGGATCTTTTAAAAATGCGATGCGTAGTCGTTGATTTTGAGACAACGGTAGCTGAACAGAAGTCAGTTTATCCGCTTCTGAATCGTAACGATTAAAAGCATTATAAAGTCTCACAACCAGGTCGCCGAGATCAGCAACTAACTGGCTAGGTAATCGATTTTTATATGCATTCAATATTTCTACAAATCTTTTATAAGAAGCTAAAATTTCTTGATTTTTTTCTACCTCGGCGCTTTCATTGGCTACATCAGCTATAAGTCGAGCATTTTCCTCATCAAAGCTGGTGATTGCCTGTTGCGCAGTATAAATTGCTTGCTTAGCTGTGTTTCTACGCGTTTCTAAGACTGTGATTTGGTCTTTAAACCAGCGCAAACGATTTAGTTCCGTTTGCTTGGTTGATCGAATCTGAACAGCCTGATCAGCCTTTTTGTCAGCTTCCTCAAGATATTTTACCTGCGCTTCTAGGTGCTGCCATGGTGTAAAGCCATCATCTAACTTCTGTTGTAACGCGTGCCACCATTCGATATCGGCTTGAGAGCCAGGTGGAATTTCATAATTTTGTATTGCATTGTTTTGTGGAAAAAACGTCAAACAAACATCCAATATTTGAGAGAGATTCAGTAACCATTTACTAATATTTTGTTGAAGCTGCTGCGCCGTTTTCTGCAGCACTGCCAAGTGTTGTAGCTTGTGGAGTTCTTCACTAGCGTTACTATAGGGATTTACAGAGACCTTTATTAGCGGCGTTTTGCACGCTGGACAGTGTTCTGGACTACTGGATTGCAGCTGAACAACTGCGTCGTATAAATTCTTGAATGACACCTCCTGACTTGCAGTCGCCAGCTCTTGCTGCTTCAATTCCAACTCACTGAGACCGGTTTTTATGGAGCTACCTAGTGTCTGTAATGCGTTAATGGTTAAGTTATTCTTGCTTTCTGGAGGCTGTTGTAACTCTGTTTCTAACTGCTGAATTGCTCCGGGATTCTTACCGTCACCTTTTAACTCAATGAGTATTTGATTAAAGGTTGCATCGTTACGGTACCGATTGGCTAAGTTTTGCTCCTCAATATTTAGCTTTTGTAACTCTGCATTGTTTGTCGATATCTGCTGTTGCGCACCAGAAAGTGCCTGCCTTTTTTGCGCTAACTGAGCTGCTTTAACACCAGTAATATCAATATATTTGCCATCAATATCCGAAGTAAAATTGCGCACAAATTCATTGAAAGAGTCTAAACCAAATAATGTTGAGATAAGTTCAGTTTGCTTAGCTGGCGCCTGTGCGGCAATTCTAGAAAAGCTATCGATGCGATTTTTTTCAATGAAACAAAATCGAAATAATGCCTCATTTTCGTCGATTTCAACCTCATCGCCTTGCTCGCTTAAACCTGTAACGACTGGTGTCGAAAAACGATTAATATGTGCGTTTTTTAGGTAATCACCTTGATCTCGAAAGCGCTTACTTTCTGCTTCAGCCACATTACCAAGAAGGCCATATTCAAGAGCTTCGCAAAAGCTAGATTTACCGGTGCCATTTGGGCCATATATAAGAACCAAACGGCTTTCTAAATCAAAAACTTCTTGCCTAGAAAAACCACGAAAGGGTCCCACGGTCATACTTTTGATCTGGGTAATGGGAGAAGTTTTCTCGACGGCCAGCTCCGGTAACGACTGAATCTCTGAGCTTAAGGTATCCCAGTTAGCCTGTGCCAAGGCAACCATTTTCTTAACCCGCTGGCCTTGATAGGTTCCTAGGGCAGCAAGATCTTCAAGATTTGCCAGCACAAGGTTAGCTAGCTTGCGCACTCCCGGAATAACTTCGTCTGAATTAAGAGTTCGCAAAAAGCGTAGATATTCAGACTTAATCATAATGCTTCCTTATAATTTAGGTTCAATCCCCTTAACTTTTGGCGACTGTCGTCAAAGGTTTATCATGCTATCCAGTGGATTATAGACTCGTTCTGGGTATGTCTCTGCGGTGATCCTATGTTAAGTAACATGGATAGCTAGTCGGTCATATCCTGTTCTGAGAGTGAATTTTTGTTGATCACTTACAAGACATCCTATTTTTCAGGCTTTGACATATAACAGCGTATTAGGCTTCCTATCTTATGATTGAACAAACGCAACGACACGTCTATCCGTCAAATAAAGCCTGTAAAATCTGCTCTAAGTTTATGACAGGTATAACTATTAATTTCCATTAGGCCGTATGTTCGAAATCCGCGCGGCTGCTGCATTTTCCGAGGGTTCGCTTTGGGGCGTTTTCAACCTTATGCTACTTGCTAATTAGTTTCCGAGCACTTGCTCAATTCTCTACTGAACTTAGCCTAGCACAAGCTGTTTAAATGGGCTGAGGTTCGTAAGCTTTTCTTTTCAACGCTTCTTCTTGGCCTGCTGATTAGAGCATACATTTTTCTAGCGTTGGCGCGGCGCAGTCTTGATTAGATGGGAGCTGGGGAGCAAACACAAACCCCGCGTAAGCTCTTGAAAGCCAAGAGGTGAGGTCATGTACTTATGGTCATCACGCTGTTGCTTCCAATGCGAGGGCGGAAGATGCGAAATGCTAGATCAAACTCAAGGCTTACGCCGACATAAAATCATTCCAGCGCCTTACCAAATAGTTATGCTCATCCATGACGATATTCCACACCGCGATACGGCTCATTCTGGTCTGGTAGTCTCCGCCATCGCGGATTTCGCCTCGATGAATCATGTCAGCGGTGCCATCGGGGCTAGGAAGGCTCTTGGCGGGCCATGACGGCGTCGGGCCATCCCGATATCCACCAGTTGAGGTAGTCATAAGCCGCATCTAGCGGGCGACCAATCGGCAACACATCAAATTAAGCAAGCCTAAGGTAAGCGTGCCGCAAACAGTGAGGGCGCTTCATAGGAAGCGCCCTCATGGTAACGGTAAAGAGTGTGCGTTACTTAAAACTCGACGGTCGCCGAAAGCTTGAAGGTGCGCGGTTCGCCTTGAATCAAATAATTCGCAAAGGACGTCGAGGCGCCTGACCAGTAATTTTCGTCGGTCACGTTGTCGATGCCTGCGCGCCAGATCCAATCAGCGCCACCGACCGGTGTGGTGTAGCGCAGGCCAAGATCGAGGCGTGTCCAGGAATCCAACTCCAAGTCGTTGGCTACATCGGCGTACTGCGAGCCTGTGTGCAGGACGCGCCCAGTGGCAGTGAGGCGCTCAATGAAGGGTGTGTCCCATTCGCCACCAAGCACAAAACGATACTCAGGAACGCCCGTGGCGTCATTTCCTTCGTTGCCATCCTGTGTTTTGGTGAGTTCGGCATCTATCCAGGTCGCGCTGCTGAACAGGCGCACTCCTGTCGTCGGCTCACCGTAAAGGCTTAGCTCCAGGCCGCGATTACGCTGCTCGTTATCCAGGTTGCCGACGCCATCGACGACCGCTGCAGAGGGTAGCTCGATCTGGAACAGGCTAATGCCACCGCCTAGGTTGCCGTAGTCGAACTTAGCGCCCACCTCTTGCTGCTCGGCATGGGCAATGCCCAAGTGCTGGCCAAAGTTCAGCGCTGTGGTATCGGTGACCGTGCCGCCATCCCGCAATGCTTCGACGTAGTTGGCGTAGAGCGAGATATTATCCGTGGTCTTGAACACCGCGCCGACAGCGGGGGTTACCCGACGATCGGCATAGCGATTGCTGCTATCGTCATTAGGACGTTCGTCGATCTCGAGTTCCTGATAGCGTGCGCCCAGTGTCAGCAACAGTCGGTCATCGATGAATCCAAGTGTATCGCTCAGCGTGACCCCTTGGGAGCGTGTGCGCGTCACGCTACCCCCCACGAAAGGCGTGCCATCCGGGCGAGATAAATCGACGGGATCGTAGATGTTGGTCGTGCCTGCCGCGAGGAAACTCCAGTCCGTGTCGAACTTGCGATAGGCGCTGGAGTAGCCAACGGTGATGTCATGGCTGACCGGGCCGGTCAACACATACCCACGAAGCCCCGCTTGGCTGGCGACGTTGTCGATGTGGTTGTTGGTCTCGAAGTCGTTGACCCTGGCGTTACCTGCATCATCGGTAAGGCGAGGAGTCGCCGACACGATGCCTTCGAGCGTGCGGTTACCCCCCAAGGCCGCGAAAGCGGTCCAGGTGTTGGTGAGGTCATATTCGCCTCTGACCATGCCGAAATTGGTTTCTAGCTCGGTCCCACCGAAAGAGGGGGTGTAGTTCAACGAGGAATCCGGCGCAGCGGGCACTTGAGTGGCCGCGCCGGTATTAACGCTTGAGCGGCCACCATCCAGGGTGAGCTTTTGATGACCGACATCGAACAATATCCGGCCTTGAGCGCCACGGTAGTCGAGCCCAACGACGGTGGAGGTATCGCGCTGGTTTTCGTCATCAATGGCAGTGTCACCACGGCCGCGCATGGCACTTACCCGTGCCCCCCATTGCTGCTGATCACCATAACGCTGGCTAGCATCGACGCCCACTTCGCCGTAGCCATCGGAACGATAGCCACTGGATAGATTAAGCATCGGGTCATCCCCCGCGTGTTTGGGCTCGATGTTGATGGTGCCACCAATTCCGCCGCTCCCGCCGATGGGAATGCCCGACGTAAAGGCGCTGGCGCCTTTGAAGACTTCGACGCGCTCGGCAAGGTTGCTGTTGATGATTTGTCGTGGCAGTACACCGTAGAGGCCGCCATAAGCAACGTCGTCACCGGTCAGGTTAAAGCCGCGTACTTTGTACGCTTCGCCATAGATGCCAAAGCCCAGCCCAACCGATACCGAGGCATCGTTTTGCAGCGTATCGCCCAGTGTTTGGGATTGTTGGTTCTCCATCAGCTCACTGGTATAACTGATAACGTTGAAAGGCACGTCCATCGCGTCCTTTTCACCGATCAGGCCCACTCGGCCACCCGCCGCGATTTGGCCACCGGCGAAGGCCGGAGGTGGCGTATCTCCATAGGTCGGTACGGAGCCCGTGACGGTGACGGTCTCCAGGGACTGATTGTCAGCACTCGTTTGCGCCCAGGCGGTCGCGGGCGAAATACCCATCGCGACCAGCGTCAGCGCGCGCAGAAGCCGTGCTTTACGGCGCTTAGCCGCTGTGTTGGAGGTGTTCCCAAGAGACATAGTATCGATCCTATCGTTTTTACAGCTGCACCCAGCCGCCGCGTTTTTATGAAGCCGATATAAGCAAGCGGAGGGCTTGGCTGTCGTGCCATGATCACCTTTCCGGCATAAATGCATATGATAAACAAAATGAGATGTATTAACATATGCGGATGATATTTTTTACGTACTGCCTTGCAAAAAATGCGCATTGACGTCTCAATGTGATCCCTTTTTTCTGATGCTCTCGCTGCTATGTGCCACCGGTCGATGCTCTCTTTCTTGGTTCGCTGCTGTTTAACGGCCGCTTGCTTGCTGCCCTTGTCGAGTGCCCACGCGCAGTGGGCCACTATCAACTGGACCATTGCCGAAACGCTACTGGCCATTGACGCGCCGCTGAGTGGTACCGCTCAACAAAATGGCTACCATGAGTGGGTAGGGGAGCCAAGAATCCCCGACGGCGTTGCAGATATTGGCCTGCGATCACAGCCCAACCTCGAACTCATGGCGCAATCGCCACCGACGCAAACGTTCATTTCGCCGATGTTCGCCAGTTTGACAGAGCGTCTGGAGAGAATTGCCCCCGTCACGTCGTTCTCCCCCTATTCTCCCGGCACTCATACCTGGCAAGAGATACAAACACTCACCCGGCAGCTAGGTGAGTTGACCGGCCACCGGCTACAGGCAGCGCAGCTAATCAACGAAACGCATGCGTTGATGGACACGCTTAGCCAACAGCGTCCCGATGCACCGCCGCTGCTGATGGTGCAATTCATGGATGCCCGCCATGTCAGGGTTTTTGGTGACAACAGTCTCTATAATGCCGTGCTTGAACGAATCAATTTGACCAATGCCTGGGATCGGCCTACCAACGCCTGGGGATTTTCACTCGTGGGTATCGAAGCGCTCTACGACTATCCTGAGGCCACGCTGGTCGTTGTCGAGCCGGTGCCCGCTGGGGTCGAAGACGCACTGGCGAAAAGTGGTTTATGGCAACACTTACCCAGCGTTAAAAACGCCACTCTATTGCGCTTACCGCCGGTATGGAGTTTTGGCGCGCTGCCTTCCGCTCAACGCTTTGCTCGGGAGCTGGTTTCTGCCCTGACGTCGCGCACCCACCTTGAGTAAGCGTTTGAGCGCTTAACCCTATTTCCGATCAGGCTAGGTGCTATTTCATGCGTCAATGGCGCCGGTGGCGCTGTCATTTTGCAGGCTGACCATGCCTTTCCAGCGCTTTTCCAACAACCAACTCCAGCTCTCTTGGTGGATATCCAGCCTCTTGGGGAACATGGTGATATGCCCACTGGGGCGAGAACCGTGACCAAATCGCTCTGGATTTCGTTGGCACCTTAAAACGTTCTGCTGCTTTTATTGTGCAGAATACTGCTCATTAATTTTTCCTGAAGCTTATTTTGCGCACTAAACTGCTCATATTGGATATCTTGAGCACTATTCTGCGCACAGGTGGTGCTTGAAACTGACAGTACAGATTCATTTTGATAAGGCTTGGCACGATGCGGGTTAATTGTCGTTACCTGCCCACGAATATTGGACGCGAGGTTCGTTGGCTTGCGCACTCTTGATACTCGGCTCAAGCGCTGGGGCTGTTATGAAAAAACACGCTGCTGATGATCGTGAAGCGGCGTTGGTGACGCTGTTGAAACGCTTTTATGCGGGCGAGCTCACCGATGGGCAGTTGTTACGTGCCCTGCGGCGCCGCCGACACAGTGAGTTCAATCGCATCATGTCGCCAAAGCTCATCGTCATAATCGATGGCTCGGCCATTCTGGTCGTAGTTGATACGAGTGACGCGCTGAGCAGGCCCTCCTGAGGCCGCGCGCAGTGCCTCAGCCGCACGACTATGCAGCACCGTGGAGCAGAGCTCGAAGCTGACACGGCTGATGCGTACGCCGTAGTGGCTGCGATAGAGTTCGGTGAGTGAGCAGGTCACGAGGTCGTGCTCGAGAATCCCGGGGAAGCAGTCCGCGCGCAGGTAGTGTTCGACGTATAGCACGGGGCGCCCATCGATACGGCGTGCCCGGATGATGTGGAAAACCGGTGCTCCTTCCAGGATGCCCAGGCGGGCCGCGACCTTGGGTTGGGCAGGGCACTGGGTGGCTTTGAGTACCTCGGTTTCCGGGCAGCGCTGCTGGGACGCTACCATTTCCTTGAACGGCAGAGAGGCGAGTAAGTCGTAGCGAAGACGAGGAGGAGAGACGAACCAGCCGCGGCGGCTCTCCCGATAGATGCGACCTTCGGCCTCCAGTTGCATCAACGCCTCACGCAGTGTGATGCGTGTGGTTGAGAAGCGCTCCATCATCTGTCGTTCGGAGGGTAGGCGCCCAGTGGCAGAGGGGGTCTCCTCTGCCAGCATGCCCAGTAGCGCCTGCTGAAGGCGGCTGGTCGGTGGCGTCAGGCGGGGTAAGGCGTTATCCGCGCTAAATGGCGTGGCGTGTGGCAGCGTAGTGGTCAAAGGAAGCTCGCTTCTGGTCTAGTTCAGACTGCTTAAGCTCACACGCAGTCGTCTGCAGGTTATTTTAGCGAAGGTATCATGTCAGGGCGATGACATGTCTGATCTATAACCGCCAATTTCAGCAGCAATTTCCGCTATTGTAAGGACATGTGAATGTCATTCAAGCGACATGCCTTTGTCATTTCCACCTCCTAGTATGCCTTTTGTCAGCCGTTACTGAACTAGACCAGATGGCGGCATTACCCTGACTAACCGAATGAGGCCATACTGTGAATCCGACACGCTCGTCGCTGCTGCAACTGACGCTAACCGCTGCGCTCGGAACGGCGCTTCTCGCCAGCCAAGCCCAAGCGGATACCGACCTGTCCGAACTGATCGCCGCTGCCCAGGAGGAGGGGCGCGTCGACAGCGTCGGCATGCCGGACTCCTGGGCCAACTGGAAAGACACCTGGGCCGATTTGCACGAACAGTATGGTTTGGAGCACATGGATACCGACATGAGCTCCGCCGAGGAAATTGCCAAGTTCAAGGCCGAGGGTGAAAATGCCACCGTTGATATCGGTGACGTGGGCATCAGCTTTGGCCCCATCGCCGTGTCAGAAGGCGTGACTCAGCCCTACAAGCCGACGACCTGGGAAGAGATTCCCGATTGGGCCAAGGATGAGGACGGCCACTGGGTATTGGGCTATACCGGCACTATTGCCTTTATGATCAACAAGCAGCTAGTGCCGGAGGAGGAGCGGCCGCGCACCTTTGCTGACTTGGTCGAGGGCGACTACAGCGTAGCGCTGGGCGCCGTAGGGCAAGCGGCGCAGGCTAACAGCTCGGTGCTCGCCGCCGCCTATGCCAACGGAGGTGATGAAAATAACCTGCTGCCAGGGCTGGAGCTGTTTGCCGAACTGGCCCGCCAGGGGCGGTTGTCACTGGCGGATCCCAGCATCGCCAACCTCGAGAAAGGGGAAGTCGAGGTTGCGCTGATGTGGGACTTCAACGCTCTGAACTACCGTGATCAGATCAACCGTGATGCCTTCGATGTGGTCATTCCTGGCGATGCCTCGGTGACTTCTGGCTACGCCACCATCATCAACAAGCACGCTCCGCATCCAAACGCGGCCAAGCTGGCTCGCGAGTTCATCCTCTCTGACGAGGGGCAGTTCAACTTGGCGGAGGGGTATGCCCGCCCGATTCGCGCCGAGCACCTGACCCTCCCCGACGAGATCGCCGCCAAACTGCTGCCCAATGAGCAGTACGCCAATGCCCGCGCGGTAGAGGATTTCGACGCCTGGGAAATGAGCGCTCGGCAGCTGCCGAGCCAGTGGCAGTCCCAGGTGCTGATCCATCAACAGTAACCACCTCCTCTTCCCGACTGACGGCCGCCTCCCCAGGAGGCGGCAAGGAGCCTGTGATGTCTCACCGCGTCATTCTCGTGGTGCTCGATGGCCTTAACCATGCCGTGGGGCGGCACGCTATGGGCCACCTACACGCTCTCTGTGAAGCGGGCCGTGGCAGCTTCCACGCGCTTAATTGCGAGCTGCCAGCCATGTCCCGCCCCCTCTATGAGTGTTTGCTGACCGGCGACCGTCCTGTGGACTCTGGGGTGGTACATAACCAGGTGGTGCGCCGATCAACGGGCACCAGCCTATTCGATCTGGCGGTTCGCCAAGGGCGGCGTACCGCCGCGGCGGCCTATCACTGGGTCAGCGAGCTCTATCTTGAGGCTCCCTTCGTGCCTGCCCGCCACCGTTTCCACCAGAGTGCGGAGAGCGCGATCCAGGTGGGCCTCTTCTACTGGCAGGATCACTACCCTGACGATCACCTGTTCAGCGACGCCGAAGCGCTGCGCCGGCTCAACGCCCCTGACTTTCTGCTGGTGCACAGCATGAATGTCGATGATGCCGGCCATCGCCATGGCGGCGAGTCGCCCCAGTACCGCAACGCCGCACGTCGGGCCGATAGCGCCCTGGCAGACTATTTGCCGCAGTGGCTGGTTGAGGGCTACCAGGTGATGGTGACCGCCGACCACGGCATGAACGCCGACGGTTCTCACTCGGGCCTACTGGAGGAGGAGCGCCGGGTGCCACTATGGCTATTTGGCGAGGCATTTGCTCATGCGCCGGTGGCATCGCTGCAGCAGCCAAGGCTGTGCGGTACCTTGGCCACCTTGCTGGGCCTGGAGCATGACAAACCCTATCACGCCGAGCTGCTGGCCGAGGGGAGGGCGGCGTCGTGAAGCGTCTACTGCCCGCCTGGCTATGGCTGGTACCCTTTGCGCTGGTATTCGTGGCCTTCCAACTGGCGCCGCTCGGCTGGATAGCCATCAGTGCCTTCCACGTCGAGGGCGCCTGGGGGCTCGGCCACTTTAGGGAAATCGCGGGTTCGCCCTTCTTTCGGCAGGCCATTGGGCGCAGCCTGGAGATTTCACTGATTTCGAGCCTTCTGGGGCTGATCATAGCCACCCTGGCGTGCCACAGCCTGACCCGCACCAGCGGTCCGCTGCGGCGCTGGATGATCGCCTTCACCAATATGACCAGCAACTTTGCCGGTGTACCGCTGGCCTTCGCGTTCATCATCCTGATGGGCGCCAACGGGGTGTTGACCATAGCCCTTCAGCGTCTAGGGCTGATCGATAGCTTCTCGCTCTATTCGCGCAACGGCCTGATCGTGATCTACACCTGGTTCCAGATTCCCTTGGGCATACTGCTGCTGTTTCCTGCTTTTGAGGGATTGCGGGCAGAGTGGCGGGACGCTGCTAGTCTGCTGGGCGCCGGGCGTATCGCCTACTGGCGCCATATCGGTCTGCCGATCCTCCGGCCGGCACTGGCGGGGACGCTGACGATTCTGATCGCCAACGCCATGGGCGCCTATGCCACCGTCTATGCGCTGGTCAATACCAGCTACAACCTCATGACTATCCGTATCGCCAATCTGGTCTCGGGGGATCTCTTCCTGCAGCCCAATCTGGCCAGCGCACTGGCGCTGGTTCTGGTCGGGTTACTGGCAATGGTCACCCTGATTCAGCAGTGGATAGTGCGCAGGAGCCATTATGTCGCAGAACGCTGATCTCACCCTATCCCGACCAGGGGAGTCGCCACTGCCAGCACTTCGCCTTGCCTGGCCGTCGCCCTATGCACTGGTGGTGTGGGGTGTGTTCACGCTACTGGCGCTGCCGCTGCTCGCCACCCTGGGGTATGCGTTGGCGTCCAGCTGGGGGGCCACCCTCCTGCCTGATGGGGTGACCCTGAAGTGGTTTTGGGAGCTATGGAGTACACCGCGCTTTCAGTGGGCCTTCGCCCGCTCACTGCTGGTCACTCTAGGTGCGCTGGCGCTGAGTTTGGTGCTGGTGGTGCCGGTAGCTTTCCTGGCGCATACCCGCTACCCACGGCTGGATGCCTGGATGAGTGGCCTTATCCTGGTGCCCTTTGCAGTGCCTCCTGTGGTCTCCTCGGTAGGACTGCTGCAACTCTACGCTGGCGGCCCGCTGCCACTGGTGGGCACCCCCTGGATTCTGATGTTTACCTACGTGACGATCGCGCTGCCCTTCGTCTACCGGGCCATTGCCAACAGCCTGCGCACCATCGATGTAAGGTCACTGATGGAAGCCGCGCAATTGCTGGGGGCAACGCCCTTCAAGGCCTTCTTCCTGGTCATTCTTCCCAACATCCGCGTGGGAGTGCAGGTCGCCGTGTTCCTGTCCTTCTCCTTCCTGATCGGCGAGTTCGTCTTCGCCAACATGCTGGTAGGCACGCGCTTCGAGACCCTGCAGGTGTATCTCAACAATATGCGTGGCTCCAGCGGCCACTTCACCAGCGCATTGGTGATAACACTCTTCTTGTTCACCCTGCTGCTGACCTGGTTGGGGAATCGTCAGGCCGGTCACGCCATTACCAAGGGGGCCAACCCATGACGACCCTAAGCGGTGCTCCGGTAGCCAACGACAGCACCCTGGCCTCTGGCTATCTCCATCTCGAGGGGTTGGCCAAGCGTTTCGGCACTACCCAGGTGTTTTCTCACATCAATGCGGTGATAGCCAAGGGGGAGTTCGTCACGCTGCTGGGGCCCTCCGGCTGCGGAAAATCGACCCTGTTGCGATCTATTGCCGGGTTGAATCGGCTGGATGAGGGGCGAATCGTGGTGGATGGCGAAGAGATCACCGCACTTCCGCCCCAGCAGCGTGGTGTTGGCATGGTCTTCCAGCATTATGCGCTGTTTCCCAATATGCGGGTGACCGACAACGTCGCCTTCGGCCTGCGTATGCAGAAGGTGCCGCATGAGGAGCGCCGCCGCCGGGTGGATGAGGTACTGCGTCTGGTAGAGCTCAATGTGCATGCTGACAAGTTTCCCCACCAGCTCTCCGGCGGACAATGCCAACGCGTGGCTTTAGCAAGAGCGCTGGTGGTTGAGCCACGTATCCTATTGATGGATGAGCCGCTCTCAGCGCTCGATGCCCGTATCCGCGGCCATCTACGTCAGCAGCTGCGCGATATCCAGCAGACATTAGGGCTGACGACCCTGTTTGTGACCCACGACCAGGAAGAGGCACTGGTGATGTCTGACCGTATCTTCCTGATGCATGACGGGCACATTCTGCAGCAGGGAAGCGCCGAAGAACTCTATACACGGCCCAGGGACTACCACGCGGCGGGCTTTATGGGGCACTACAACATATTGCTCGGCGATCAGGCCCGTCCGCTGTTAGGAGAGGGTTTCGACTCAGCACGCGTGGCGCTGCGGCCAGAGGCCCTTTACCTCCAGCCACTGGCAGACGGAGCGATGGGCGTGGAGCGACCGGCTCGCCCTGGCCCAGAGTGCCCCGGGGTCATACGCCGCTGCCAACTGCTCGGCAACATCGTGCGCTATTCGGTAGAGTGCCCCGGGGTGGTGCTCTCTGTCGATACGCTCAACCGCGGTAGCCGGCATCTGCTGACGGAAGGCAGCCAAGTAGGGGTGGTGGTGGACCTCGATGAGGTTCAAGCGTTCGTAGAGTAATTAGGCCCCGTTTATCATGTGCCTTTATCAGTGGCGCTCTAAAGCATAGCGGTGGCAAGGCATATCGTAACGATAGCCAGCGCCGGCAGAAGAGAACGCCCGCTGAAGTGCCAGTAGTCGAAGCGAATGAAGGGCTGACATCCCCTTGGCCACCGGGGGCAAACAACAGAAGAAGCGCGGTAGGGGCGCCGCGCTTTCATGCCATATCAGACCGCAGGGCCTAAATTATTAACAGGGTACTATGCCGTCGACTCACTCTTCTTGCGGCGGGACAGTCGTGAAAAGAGAGGCATAAGAATGACAAGAAGAATCATGGCAATAAGCACCTTCGACGTGGTATTCGCTGCCAAGGCTGTCCAATCGCCTCCACCAATGCGCAGAGCCAGACGCAAGTTCTGCTCGGCGAAGCCACCGAGAATTAGGCCCAGCACGACTGGGGGCAATGGGAACTTCAGTTTGTCCATAAAGTAGCCGATAAAACCGAAGCCCAGCATCAAGTAAACGTCGAACATCCGGCCATTGATCGAGTAGACCCCCACTAGAACCAGGGTGATGATGAAAGCGCCAAGCAGTGGACGCGGCAGACGCAGAACCTGTGCAAAGCTGTTGGTGGCCAGGGCGCCGCCAAGTACGATCAGCAAGATGGCGGCGAACAGGAACTGCCACATGAAGCCGAACACAATGCCGGGGTTGTCACGGAAGAGCATCGGGCCAGGTTGCAGACCGTGGATCATCAGGCCACCGAGCATCACTGCAGCCACCGCGGTACCGGGGATGCCGAGCGTCAAGGCGGGAATCAGTGCTGAGGCGGTATCGGCGTTGTTGGCGGTCTCGGAGGCCGCTACGCCCTCGGGTTCGCCCTTGCCCCAGTCTTCGGGATTACTGGATGCGCGACGTGCTTCGTTGTAGCTGAGAAAGGCCGCCATTGATCCGCCAGCGCCCGGCAGGATGCCGACGAACACGCCGATCACCGAAGAGCGCAGCCAAGTCTTCCAGAATCTCAGCATGCTCGGAAAGGCCTTCCAGAGGCTCGTCGTATTGAGCTTTTTGGCCGTGGAGGTGTCGACATCCACGACTTCCTCCAGGAGGGCGATTGCCGGCGGTATGGCGTAGAGCCCGACGAGTAGCACCACGATGTTGATGCCGTCGAGTAACTCCAGGTGGCCGAAGGTGTAGCGGTCATATCCGGAGATAGAGTCTAGCCCGACCAGCGAGACAAAAACGCCGAAACAGGCGCTCAACAAGCCCTTGAGGACGTCTCCGCCGAGCAGGAAGACGATGGCCGAGAGGCCGAAGACGGCGACCCAGAAAACCTCGGAGGGGCCAAACAGCAGTGTTACCTTGGCCAGCGGCGGGGCCAATAGCATGAGCACGATAGCCGAGACGATGCCACCGATGGCGGATGACACCACTGAGACCTGAAGCGCATAGCCGCCCCTGCCTTGCTGGGCCATTGGGTAGCCGTCGAAGCTGGTGGCTACGGCGGCGGGGGTGCCGGGAATGCGCAGCAGCACCGCGGGAATAGCACCACCGTACATGGCGCCGTTATAGATACCGGCCATCATGCCAAGTGCTACCAGTGGATCCATGCCGAAGGTGAAGGGAATCAGTACCGAGATTGCCATGGTGGCGCTGAGCCCGGGCAAGGCACCAATACAGATGCCCGTTATGACGCCGAGCACGACAGCGGCGAAATTGCCGAGAGACAGCACCGCTGGGAGTGCATCAATCAAACTTCCATACATGTGTCAGCCCTCTTTCAGCGTATGAAGAATTCAGTGGGGAGATCCTGACCCATCAGCAAGGCGAAAATTATTGCCAAGCCTCCGGTGAATATCAGATCCGCCAACAGCAACCGTTTGATATCCCGATAGCCGAAGCTCCACGCCACCAAAGGCACCATAACCGCGGTGGTTGTGTAAAAGCCGATCAAGCTCACGCTGGCCACGTAGAGCCCAATGGCCACGACAATGCCGAGAAAGCGCGGCAAATTCTCGAATATTTGGTGCCGTGGGGCTTTAAAGCGCTCGCTTCGCGTGGCGGCAAAAACCCGTAAGATCATTAATACAGAGAGCCCGATTAGCGTGCTCAGCATTGTTATAGGCAGCAGGGAGCTCATGGTCGGCATGTCGGGTGTGCGTAGCAGAAGAAACCCTGCGACAACGATGATGGCGATACCGGTGATGAGGTCGGGATGAGGCCCTTGCCCTGAAGTGGTCTGTTTCATGTTCTATTCTCTGGCTGGCTTGCTCGTAGAGCGTCTACCACCAAGCGAGTCGAGCGACATGGTGGAGGTGACGTTTTATCCTGTTACGGGGCGTGACGAAGGGGGGCTTGCCATGGTTGGCCGGGTTGATTGAACACCCCGGCCAATCAATTTATTTCCAGGGTGAGGATTCCCAAACACGCTCGGCCAGTTCAAGCTGCTCTGCGTTAAGTGCTTGAAAATCATCTCCTGTCGTCAGACTGATAGGATTCCCAGATTTGAGCATAGCCTCTTGGAATTTTGGATCCTCGTACGTCTTCTCGAAGGCACTAATCAGGCTGGCCTCGACCTCTTCCGGCAGGCCGGAGGGGGCAATAAACCCACGCAGCGAACCGTTGACAAGATCGTAGCCTTGCTCGGTAAAGGTCGGCACACCTTCCAGTAGTTCAGAACGTTCGTTGGTGGCAATGCCCAGCACATTTAGCTCGTCACGGAAGTTGACCACCTCCGATAAGTTGATGATCCCCATTGCGACATGACCGCCCATGAGAGCACTACGCGCCGGCGCGGAGCCTGAGAAGGGAACGATGGTATATTCAGCGTCGGTCTCCTCGGAGAGCCGAATAAGGAAGAAATGATCATCGCCGCCGAGGCTTGACATGCTGACGGTGATGGCACCATCACGTTCCTGGGCTGCAGCGACCAGTTTTTCCATGCTGTCGATGTCGCTGCTCTTAGGTGTGACGATCACGTTGGGATCGTCTACCACGTTGGCCAGGTAGGTGAAGCTATCGGCGTCGTAGTCGGCGTCGCGGTCAAGGGTGCGGGCCATCATGCCGGGCAGGTTGTAGGTGCCGATAGTGTAGCCATCGGGATCGGCCTGGGCCGTGGCGGTGACGCCGATCTGGCCGCTGGCACCGGGCATATTCTTTACTACGACGGTAGCGTCGTCGCCAAGATACTGCTCAAGGAAAGGCGCAACGGTGCGGGCCATGACGTCGGTTCCACCACCTGCAGCATAGCCGACGATCAGGTCTATCTTTTTCTCTGGATAGTTGGCGAGGGCCTGAGTCGAGGTAATGCTAGCGAGGCAGAGAGTGGCGGCGATGGTTGAAAACTTTGTGATCATGTTGTTGTACTCCCGTTTACATTCACGGATGGTCTAAAAGGCAAAGCCTGTCTAGTGCAGTGAACAGTACAGAATTACTTGATAAAAGCGAATAATGTTTAACTGTGTGGTAAGTTTTTCTGTATCTATGGAGAGGAAAGGCGATAAAGCCCATGTCATCGGGGTTGGCCGCTAATACCATGACGAACGGCCAGTAAAGGCTTACGACTATGGTCGGGGGGAGTGGGAGTAATTCAGTGTGACTATGTATTGAGTGAGGCTGGTGCGCCGGGGGGATGAAATAGAGATAAACCGGCGCGGGACAGCAGTGCCTCGCGTCGGTCTGTTAAATAAGATTACTTCCAGGGCGTCTCTTCCCAGGTGCGCCGCGCCAACTCATCCTGGGCCTCGGCCAGGGCTCGATAGTCTTCCCCATAGATGACGCTCAGCGGGTTGCCCTGCTGTGCCATGTCGGAGCTAAAGTTGATGTCCTCGGCCACATCCTCAAGGGCGCCCAGCAGAGCAGAGCGGATGTCAACCGGTAGGTTGGCCGGTGCCGCCAAGCCGCGGAACGAGCCCATTTCGATATCGAAGCCGAGCTCCTTCGCCGTCGGCACGTTGGTGGCTTGTTCCAGGCGCTCGTCAGCCAGCACGGCCAGTACGCGTAGCTCATCTTCAAAGCCCACCGTCTGGCTATATGCCATGGTGCCCATGGCCACGTGCCCGCCCATCAGTGCGCTGCGCGCCTGGGCTGCGCCATTAAACGGTACGTAGTTTAGTTCAATGTCGGCCGCCTCGGCGAACTGGATAGCGGAGAAATGGTCGTTGCCGCCTAGCGAGGACAGGCCCACCGGCATCTTGCCTTGGACGTCCCTGGCGTACGCGATCAGGTCTTCCACCGAGGCGATGTCAGAGTCTTTCGGCACCACTAGGGTATTAGGGTCGGAGACGAAGTTGGCCAGCCAGGTGAAGCTGTCCACGTCGTAGTCAGCCTCGCGGTCATAGGTCAGCGCCAGGGCAGCTGGCAGATTCATGGTGCCAATCGTGTAGCCGTCTGGACTGGCCGAGGCTAGCGCCGAAAATCCGATCTGACCGCCCGCGCCAGGCATGTTCTTAACCACCACCGTGGCGCCGTCGCCCAACTGCTCCTCCAGATACTTGGCGACTGTGCGGGCCATGACGTCCGTGCCGCCCCCGGCGGAGTAGCCGACCACCAAGTTGATCGGTTTGTCGGGATAGTCGGCTTGAGCGAGGCTGGTGCCGACCAGGAGGGAAGTCGACGCGACAGCGGCGAGGGACAAGCTTAAAAAACGTTGTTTCATGTTGGCGTACTCCGATCTTGTTGTTGAACTTGCGGGCATGGCTCATTAACGGCGCGGTTAGTTAGGTCATGAACCGGCGGGTAGCCGGTAGACCCGTGTAGCCGTGTCGTGAAACACGGCGTTGCGTTCCTCCTGGCTCCAGGAGGCGGTGAGTCGGTGATAGGCATTCCACAGCACGCCGTAGGAGATACTGCCCTTATCGACAGGAAAGTTGCTCTCCAACATGCAGCGCGATGGTGTAAAGCGCTCAATGCAGGCGTCCACGTCGGGGGCGATGGCATCGGCAAGGTGCTGTGAGTTCGGTGGCGTCTTTCCTGTGTTGAAGCTGAAGCCCATGATCGGCATGCCAAAGCCGCCGATCTTGAGCATCACATTGGGGAGTTCGGCCAGTCGCGCCAAACCGTCGCGCCAGGCCTGGCGATGGATCGAGTTATGGTCACTATGAGGACTGGGATAGGATCCGACGCCCAGAGGCCCTCCAGCATGGTCGAGAACGATGGTCAGCTCGGGCAGGCGGCGGGCCAAGGTTGCTACCTCGTCGAGCTGGGTTTGGTAGGCCCATATATCCAACGACAGGCCGAGGCGGGACAGCTGCCGTGCTGCCTCGACGAAGGGCTTGCTGACCATCAGCCCCTCCGGTGCTGGCACGGGGTTGGAACGAACGGTGGGGTCGGGATGCGCCGCGACGGGCATGCGCACACCGCGAAAGCGCCCGCCGCCAGCCTCCATCAGCGCCTCGAGCACCGGCGCGACGCTGGCCCCCATCAGTAGGTCGGCATAGCCAACGATGGCCGTTGCCACGTCGGTGGGCCCGTAGTGGCCGCTACGCGACTGAGCGGAGAGGCCGCGAACGAACTCGATCTCACCGACGGATCGATAGGCCTCGGGGCCGCTCGCGCGATACATCGTCCGGCACTGGATGTAGATCGAGGCAGTCACCCAATGGCCACTGTCGCCGATGTCGTCGGTGAACTCCTCAAGCAGATAGCGAAAGCCTCGGCGATCCCAAAGGTGGTGATGGGCATCGACGATCTTCTGATCCGGAGCCAGCGAGGGCTCCCGAACCTGGGTGAGCCAGTCCGGCCGCGGCGGCGGGTTCGGTGAGTCTACGACGGGGCGTCGGCGCCAGGGTCGCTCGTTGGCGGCATCGTCACTGTCTTGGTGATTCCGCTGGGTCGTGGAACAGGAGGCAAGGAAGCTGTCGTAGGGCTGCGGCTTCGTCGTCAGCATCACATACCCCAGCCGGAAGCCATGGGAAAGCCGCCGACGGGCAGCTCAGCGCGCAGAATAGTGCCGGTGTCAGACTCGGTGATGAAGAGTGTACGGCCTTCCGGCCCGCCGAAGGCGCAGTTGGTGGTGCCGAGCCCACGAGGGGATCTCACCACGGCGATTGGCACACCGAGCGCATCGTGTACCCAAACCAGTCCCATGCCGGTCTGACAGACCACCACGCCACCATCCTTGGTAAGCGCCAGACCGTCCGGGCCCGCACGGCCGCCGGAAAACTGCAGGAATAGCCCCGCTTTTACCACGCGTCCGCTGTCCGAGATCGGCAGACGCCAGACAGCATTGGCACGGGTTACCGCCACATAGAGTGCATGGCCAGCCTTATCGAGCACCAGCCCGTTGGGGCTCGGCACTTTGTCGATAAGGCAGTCCAGCCGACCGCTGTCCGGGTGCCAGCGGTAGACACGGCCAGAGGGGTCCTGCAAGCCGGTTTGGCCCTGATCGGTGAAGTACAGCGAGCCGTCGGGGCCGAAGTGCAGGTCGTTGCAGCCCTTGAAGCCCTCGGTGTCAGCATCGCCCAGCGCGGTGATCACTTCGCCAGTGTTCGGATTCAACTGCATGATGCCGTTACGAAAATCGGCAATGTAGATGTGTCCGGCTGCGTTGATCTTCAGGCCATTGGGCTGGCCTTCGTACTCGGTGATCTGCTCGACGGCGCCGTTAGGTGAGGCGCGAAAGACCCGACCAAAAGGAATGTCAACGAACCACAGGTTGCCTTCGAGATCGAAGGATGGGCCCTCAATGAAGCTGTCGACCACCGCCCCGCGCCGGTTGCGATCCGCCCAGTAAGAGCGTTGGCCGGATCTTCTCAGTGACGTCGGCAGTTTGGTGAAAACCTCGGCCTCAATCAGTATCGGGTCGGGGTGGGGGAATGCCATGTTCAACCTCCAAAGGTCGTGGTTGGGAGCCACAGGGCGATGTCGGGGAACCAGATCAGCAGAACAAGGAAGGCCAGGATGATCAGGAAGAAGGGCAGCACACCCATGACGACGTCTTCGACTTTAACGGTGGGGTCCGAACTGGCGACCACGAACAGGATGATGCCCAGTGGCGGCGTCAGTTGGCCGAGCTCGACCAGGATGACCACGAACACGCCAAACCACACTGGGTCGATATTCATCGCCATCAGCACGGGAAAGATGACCGGCACAATGATCGCGATCATGCCTAGACCTTCCATAAAGCAGCCGAGGATGGCGAAGGTGACCAGCAAGATCATTAGAAAAACGAACGGCGACATGTCCGCCTCGGACACCCAGCTAACCAGATCCTCGCCGACGCCGGATAGCGCGGTGGCGTAGGCGAAAATCATCGAAATGAAGACGATAAACAGAACATTGCCGCTCATCACCAGGGTACGTGAGATGGCTTTGCGCAATATGCTCAAGCTGAGCCTGCGGTAGGCGGCAGCGATCACTACTGCCCCAACTACGCCAACAGCACCGGCCTCGGTAGGCGTAGCGATGCCCGAATAGATACTGCCCAGTACGAAGCTGATCAATATCATGAATGGCACGACATCCAGCGCCGCCTTCAGGTAATCGGAAAGCCGCAACTGGGTGGTGTCGCGTGGCACCAGCGAGGGGTTGAGTAGCGAGCGCGCGGCAATAAACAGGCTATAGCAGCCAGCCAGCAGGATACCGGGCACCAGCCCGGCCGCAAACAGTTTGGCGATGGAGGTCTCGGTGAAGGTGGCGTAGATGATCATCGTGATCGAGGGCGGAATCAGTATGCCCAGGGTGCCACCGGCGGCCAGCGAGCCTGCGATGATACGCTTTTGATAGCCCCGTGCGGATAGGGCTGGCAGAGCCACGGTCGACATGGCCGCGGCTGTGGGGGCGCTGCCGCCAGCGACGGCGGCGAAGATGCCGCTGCCTATGATGTTGGTATGTAGCAGTCCGCCCGGCAGGCGGCGCATGAAGGGTGCGATGCCGTTATAGAGACGGCCACTCAGGCCGCTGCCGAGTAGGATTTCCGCCATCAAGATGAACAGCGGAATGGCGGCTAGAGTGAAGCTGTTGGATGCCCCCCAGCTAACCATTCCAAGGGCATTCCAGCCAGCAAATCCCTTCAGCAGCCAAAGATACCCAAGGGCCGCGGCTCCTACAGCGAAATGCACCCAAAGACCGCCGAGGATCAGTAGCAGCAAGACGGAAAAGGCAATGATTGCATCCATCAGCGTTGTCCTCCGATGCCTAGTTGCAGCAAGGCACGCTCTAACAGGAAAAGGGTCATCACGGACAGGCCCACAGGCAGCAGCATCTGCGGGATCCAAAGCGGTGTCATCAGAGCGGTGGGCGCCACGTTGCCGCGTGCGAACGAACTCATGACGAGCAGGGAGGAGTGCCAGGCGAGCACACCGCAGATGCCCATGGCTAGTGCGACGTACACCAGACCAAGCACCTGCCTGACCCGAGGCGGCAAGGTTTCGTATATAAAACCGACCTGAAACAATGCATTGTTCCTGATTGCTAGGCTAGCGCCGAACAGAGTGGTGGCGATAACCAAGTAGCCGGAGAGCTCCTCCACTACATGTAGGGAACTGTTGAAAAGCAACCGTGATCCGATCTCGGCGACGACCAATACCGTTAGCGTTATTAGTCCAGCACTGGCGAGCATGCGCACAATAGCGGAGAGCACGTCAAAAATGGGGCCGGCGGAGGCCGGCCCTTTTCTTGTTTCATGTTGGGGGGTAGACATGTTGAGATCCTCTAAAAGATCAATCACTTGCCGAGCGCTGTGAGCACATCCTGCAGTGCCTGTTCATGCTCAGGACCGGCTTCGCTGGCCCATTCCTGCCAGAAGGGGGCGAGGGCTTCCTGGGCCTTGACGATCTCTGCGTCACTTGCTTCAACAATGGTCATGCCAGCGTCCCCCTGAGATTCCTTTTGGGCCTGCTCGTCTATAAGGAAGGCCTCGGTGATGTTAGAAGCCTCCTCTCTGATGATGGTGGCGAAGGTCTCTCGATCGACTTCGTTCAGGGACTCGTAGGCGTTGGTATTGGCGATAATGGCGCTATAGGCGTAGTTCACCGGTAATCGGTAGTTGTAGTCGAGGAACTCGTGCCAGTTTTTTGCACCGCCCGCACTGGCTGTTAGCACACCATCAATTACGCCGCGCTCCAGTGCAGTTGGAACCTCGGAGCCGGATAGGGTGATCGGCGCGCCTCCGAAGGCCTCGACGAAGGCACCCTGCTCGGGTGAGGTCACGCGGATCTTATGACTTTCGAGATCGTCGAGGGAGTCGATCTCGAACGAGGTGAAAATGACTTGTTGAGGGTAGCGATAAGCGCCCAGAAAGGTAACATCCTGCTCGGCGAAGCCTTGCGTGAGATAGGGAGACATGGCCGCGTAGGCTTTATCCCACTCCTCATCGTTCTGGATCAGCATTGGCAGATTGAGGATACGCGCGATGGGCACATTGCCGGAAAAAAACAGATCAGCCGAGAAATCGATAAATCCATTACCGACCGCCTGGGTAATATCGCTGGAGGCGATCTGCAGTGTTTTTCCCAAATGCAGCGTGATCGACAGGTCTTCGGTTTCAGCTTCAGTACGGTCTATGATGCGCTGCATTCCCTTTACTGCCGCGGTAGTGGAAACCGACGAATAGGTGTAGCCGGTCCAATCAGCGGCTTGAGCAGCACCTGTCGTGGCTATACCCATGATGAGTAGGCTAGTTACCAAAGAGGGCTTGAAGGCTTTCATATCGATACCTCATTAATCGTTGTTATGTCTCTACCGTTCGAGGAACTGGCGGTACAGCGCATGTTGTTAGATGTTGATCTATGATCGAAAAGACGCGAACCACGGGCATCTAAGCCATTGGAAAGCGTGTTTCTAGCAGAAGTGGAACATGAAAAGACTTTCTGTATAAAGCGCGTTTTTCTTGAAGAAGTATGAAGAATTTCTTTATTAAAAATTCGTGTTTTTGCAGACTTGTATATGCCGCTTTAGTGGTAGTTTATTGGCATGGCGTAGCAAAAAGATGCAAACGTACCTGAGGCGATATCAACCTATACGACTGCATCGGGGGGGAGACAATCTTGGAACGGGAAGCGCGCCGAATCGAACTCCGCCAATCTGTATCAAAAGAGGAAAATGATGAGGTTTTACAGATTATCTAGTAACCCATAATAGTAACGTATCTATGAACGTTATTGATTTGAAGTCTTCTGCAGATTCAAGGGCTATGAGTCACTCAGCTTTTTTCGATCCTTGTTTAGAGCCACTAGCAGCACAAGCAACATTGCTACTATTGGTAGGCTGCTCAAGCCGAAGATGACGCGGTTGGATGTATTCTCGGCGATTAGTCCGGCTACCATAGCCCCCATCGCTGGTAGGCCTCGAAAGATCATTGTATAGAGTGACAGCACTTTTCCTCTCACCGACTCTGGCACCTGTGTCTGCAGAACAACTTGCGTACACACACCATTGGCCAGGATGGCTCCTGACAAACAGGCAAGGGTTAATAATCCTGCCCATAACACATGGCTAATCAGAAATAATCCGCATGCCAATATTGCCGATAGTCCGAAGCCTATGGCCAGTGAGAGAGGAGAGCCTTTTGTTAGTAAGAAGGAGGTCATCAACCCACCGCCTATCGCACCGAGCCCTTGAGCTGATGTCATCAAAGAGAAGGCCTTTGCTCTTGCTGCTTCTCCAATAACGACCTGACCGGCAAAAGCCGGTAATAATTCGAAAATAGGCCTATAACATAGCGCTAGAAGGGCGAAGAACAGCAGCAAGAGCTTGTGATGTCCAGTCAGTGCATGTATTACCGCTGACCATGTTGAGTGGCTGAGTTTGCCTTCCGTCGACCCTTCCAGTCCCTCAGACCCTCGCCTTTGGTTAGTATTTTCTGATTGGGAAAGCCGCGCTAGTATCAGTGCAAAGAGCAAATAGCTAATTGTGTTAAATAAAAAGACCGACCAAAGTGCTTCCAGCGTTAGCGCCATGCCGGCGGCGGCTGGACCTAACATCCGCGCAAGGTTAAACACCATGGAGTTGATCGTTATCGCTCCAGGCACATCTTCTTTAGGGACGATGCTACCGACAACGACCATACGCGTTGGATGATCGAATCCGTTCAGGATGCCAGTTAATCCAGCCACGATTAGCAACATTGTCGGGCTGACAAGCTCGGCCATTATGGCAATCAGCATAATGCAAGGCGGCGCTATTGAGAGAAGCTG
The DNA here is from genome assembly GCF_021021315.1 of Halomonas sp. IOP_14. Taxonomy (NCBI): domain Bacteria; kingdom Pseudomonadati; phylum Pseudomonadota; class Gammaproteobacteria; order Oceanospirillales; family Halomonadaceae; genus Halomonas; species Halomonas sp. IOP_14. The sequence continues at coordinate 84,750 of NZ_JAINWD010000018.1, forward strand.
CAGCCACAGGGCTAGGCGAATTTTGTCTTGTCTATCGACCAATGTGCCTGCAAAGGGAGCCACGACCATTGATGGCAGCAGGTCCGCCATTGCCATTAGCCCTAGCATGAAGCTCGACTGTGTCATCTCCCAGGCGAGCCATAGCAGCACCACACGTTGCGCCCAGGTGCCAACAGCCGAAGCCGCGTTACCCGCCAAGTACGCGCGAAGCCGAGCGTTTGCCAGCGGGGCGGCGGCTTTGGGCAGGTGCAAACTCAGCCTCGCAGGAGGCTGCAGCCCGTCGTTTCCAAAGCCTTATCAACCCAGGTGCGGTCGTTCTCGCCAGTATGTATGGCGACCATTTGCTTCTCTTCGGAGGCCTGTTTCGCTTGGGCGGCTTTTAGCACTGTCTCGGCATCAGCGTAGGGAACGGCCAGCACGCCATCGGCGTCACCCAGAATTAGGTCGCCCGGCTCAATAACCATCCCGCCAAGGTTGATCGGAGTATTGATCTCACCTGGCCCGTTTTTGTATGGGCCGCGATGCGTGACGCCCACGGCGAAGGTCGGCAGGTTGGTATCGCGAAAGCCGTCCAGGTCGCGCAGCGCACCGTTGAGCACGAAACCCGCAACGCCTTTCTTGACCGCGTAAGCCAGCATTAACTCACCCATCAGGGCATTGGTGGTGTCCCCTCCGGCATCGCAGACGATGACGTCACCGGGCTGGGCCATGTCGATGGCCTTGTGCAGCATCAGGTTATCACCGGGGCGCGTACGAACAGTAAGGGCGACCCCGGCTAAATTGCCAGCGCGATGCATCGGGCGAAGGTCTGGGCCACCGGCGAAGACGCGGGACATGCTATCGCTGACCACCGCTACGGGCAGTACTGCGAACGCCTTAACGAGGTCGTCGTCGACACGGCGCTGGCGCTGAAGAACTCTATTTCCGACTGTCATGGCATTACTCCGTCATGTGACTCAACATTAAAGATGGTGCGTTCAGGCTAGGGTGTTGACCAAGCGGGCTTTCGGTAGGGTTTCTCCAGCGAGGAAGTCCACGATACCGCTTACCGCCAGTTCGCCGACGCGCTTGCCAGCTTCTTTGGTGACGCCTGCGATATGGGGCGTGAGAATGACTCGCTCAGACGCGGCCAGAGCGTTCACGTCCAATGGCGGCTCCTGTTCGAAAGTGTCTAGTCCTGCGCCTGCGATATGCCCACTCTCTAGGGCGGCAAGCAGGGCCGCCTCGTCGATCAGACCACCCCGAGAAGTATTGATGACGTAGCTGTCGGCCGGCATCAGGGCGAGCATCGCGGCGTTAAGCATGTGCGTATTGCTTTCGGTAAGGGGGCAGTGCAGGCTGACGATGTCCGATTGGCGGAGCAGGTCCTCGATGCGTTCGGCGCGGCGTGCGCCCATAGCTTCGATGGCGTCCACCGAGGCATAGGGGTCGTAGACGAGCACGTCGAGACCCATGCCTTTCACCAGCTTCGCTACGGCGGCAGCGATGGCGCCGCCACCCACTAGACCTAAACGCATGCCGGATAATTCTCGACCGAGGAATCCCGCCTTTTCCCAGCGTCCTGCCCGCATGCCTGCATCCAGTGGCAGCAAACGTTTGATCGTCGAGAACATTAGAGCAACCGTGTGTTCCGCAACAGAAACTGCATTGCCACCTGCCGCCCGGATGACTTGGATACCATGTTGGGTTGCTGCATCGATGTCGATATTGTCGACGCCTGCGCCATGCTTGGAGATAACGCGCAGCGATTTCCCTGCTGCGACAGCACCGGCACCAAATTGCCCCATTCGAGACACGACCCCAACCGGGTCGTACTGTTTGAGGAAGTCAGCGAGTACCTCCTCAGATGGATAGGGGGGTGTGTGAACAAGGGTATAGCCAGCGTCTTCGGCCATTTGCTTTGCAGTGGGGGCAAGGTCGGGGCCTGTTATTAGAATCAAAGGTTGTAGTGCCAAATCAGATCCTCCCTGTTGTAACGAGGGCAGCCGGACACTGATCGGCGTAGCATCACAGGCGACTGCTTTCGAATTGATTTTTAGAATACAGGAAGATTTTTTATACAAAAGCGAATAAAATTTGCCTTTATGTTAAGCATTTCTTCATTTAAGGAGGGTTTATGGACACTCGCCAACTACGAACATTCGTAGCGATCGCTGAGCATGGCACATTCGCGCGGGCGGCCTTGATCGTAAATTTGACCCCTTCCGCTGTTAGCCAACAGGTCCATTCGCTTGAGCAGGAACTGGATACCAAGCTGTTCAATCGTGACTCCCGCCCTCCTAGCCTCAACCTCCAGGGGCTGAAAATGCTTGAAACGGCTAAACAGATTCTGGCCTTGGTGGATGAAACGCGTGGCGTTCTGTCCGGGAAGCAGATAACGGGTACGCTCAATATTGGCTCGGTGCGCACCAGTACTATCGGCCTACTGCCACGTGCCATCGTGGCACTGCGACAGGAGTTCCCCGAGCTGAACGTAAACCTACGAGTGGGCATGTCTTCGACGCTGATCAGTGATGTCAACGCCGACCGGCTGGATGTGGCGGTGGTCGCCGAGCACTCCGGCGTGTCGCGCGATCTCTTGTGGTCGCCGTTCATACGCGAGCCGTTAGTGGTGATAGCGCCGCCCGGAACACCGCCGATGCCGGTTCAGCAGTTGCTGGAAACGTTGCCCTTCGTGCGCTTTGGCAGTAACGTGCCGCTGGGCGCAATGATCAACAACGAGCTGGCCCGGCTAGGCATAGCGGTGCAGGACATCGCTGAGATCGACACCGTGCCAGCCATCGTGGAGTGCGTGGCCGCGGGCCTTGGTGCCAGCATCGTGCCAAATGTCGCGGTGCGCGAGAACGGTCGCGACATGCTGACATTGCCGTTCGGTGAGCCCCAAGTCTTCAGACAAATTGGCATGATCCATCGCGCCAGTTCGGCCAAGGCCGAGCTACTGACAGCGTTACACAATAAGCTGGCGGAAGTTGCGGGAGAGTTTGGTGTTTATCGAGAATAGTCGTCATTACGGAAGTCGTAGATACAATATCGCACTTGCCCGAGCCGTCCCCGCTACGCTGATGAAACGTCAACAGGCCCTAGTAATGCGCGATCACCTGGGCCGCATTCGCCTTTAGGGTTACTGGCCACTTACCTGGCGCAAGCACTTTGATATTAACGCTTATGCCCATCAACCCATACAGGGTTTGCTGATCATGATGGATCCGTCAACTACCAGTTCATGAGCTGGTAACCTATAGTGTTCTTTCAGCGTGGTTAATATTGGCCATCTTGAATTCTGAATTCAACTAATAAGCGCAGCACTTTCGGGAAACATCGGCGAATCAGCTTATTGGTGGTTTTATCAGTATCAGCCTGGCATAAGCGGCACGATTCGAAAGTTGGTCTTTTTGAGGAAGGTTTAAAAACACCTTTAAGAGGAAGCGTTTATTGAAAATTATGTACTAATAAGTTCTAGTAAAATCATGACGCCTGGAATCCAGCCGGTAAAGATCGCGCAAAAAATGGTATAAGTTGCAACGTACCGCTGAATAGGCTTCGCTAGCGCTAATAGGTAGAAGAAACTAAGCCATAAAAGAGACCATGAAAACCAGTTAACCGTATTCCATAATTTGAAACTTGTCGTGTAGCCAGCGATTGAGTGCACACCAATAACCGCGGCGGTGATGCTTACAAAAAGACAGAACCAACCTAATCCTTTGCCATCAGATTTTAGCCACTGATTGGCACCTACCCAAAGATAGATTATTGAAAATAAGAGCGTAAAAGCCCCTGCGCTAATCTCAGCCGTGTTGTTAGGGTCTTTGAAAATTAAGTGCATGGCTATAATAAAGCTGAGCAACCCAACCAGGACGTTGATGATTGAGACTTCTTGGTTGCTGATTTTTTCCAGCAGCCAGATACCATTTATAAACAAAACAGCGCCCACATATAGCAATGTAAGACCCAGGATCATACTGTCTTGCTCCAGATGTTTATTTTTAATCAAGCCACGTGCTCGTTCCCGTGGCTTTGCTTTAATGGTAGGGTGCTTTTAGTAAGGCACTACTGTGTATCGTTAGTGGGTATTGACCGCTTGCGCCGTTAGCTGCGGTGTTGATTCATTCAGCTTAAACCGGGCGACGATGGAGTTGAGGCGTTCGGCCTCATGCTGAAGCTCGATGGCGGCCGTACTGGCTTGTTCGACCATCGCGGCATTTTGTTGAGTCGTTTGCTCCATATCGTTAGCTGCGATATTAACTTCTCGAATACCCGCGCGTTGCTCTTCGGTTGCTACGGATATCTCGTCCATTAACGTGGTGACCTGGGTCACCGATGCCATGATTCGCGCCATGGTTTCGCCTGCTTTATCCGCTTGATGCGTGCCGGCTTCTACCATATTGACCGATGTTTCAATCAGCTTTCGAATATCCGTTGAAGCGCTAGCGCTGCGGGTAGCGAGCTGGCGTACTTCACTGGCCACTACCGCAAAGCCGCGGCCATGCTCTCCAGCACGTGCCGCTTCTACTGAAGCATTGAGGGCGAGAATATTGGTTTGGAAAGCAATGGAGTCAATCAGTTTGATGATGTCGGTGATTTTCTGTGAGCTTTCGCGGATGTTGTGCATATGGCTAATGACCTCCATAACCACACTACCGCCTTGATCCGCAGTGTTCGCCGCTTCACGAGCTACTTGTCTTGCTTGGATAGTGTTTTCGCTGTTGCGCTCCATTGTTGAGGTCATTTCTTCGATGCTTGACGCGGTTTCGGTTAACGAGGCTGACTGTCGTTCCGTACGCGCCGAGAGATCCTGATTACCTTTGGCGATCTCTTGGGCGCTGGTAAATACTTCGCTACTGCTTTCTCTAACCGTCATAACAGTTCCGAGTAAGCTTTGCTGCATATGACGCAGAGAGGTGAAAAGCACGCCGATTTCATTGCGACCGCGGGTTTCCACTTCTCTTGAAAGGTCGCCTTCCGCCATGCTCTTGAAATGCTCGGTAATGCGGTGCAAAGGCCGTATTAAATTAGCACCTACGCCCCAGTAAACAATCACGGTAACCATGAGCGCTATAATGAAGACGGTGATGATGGTAATAGTGGAAAGGCTGATGACAGAGTCAAAATTGGTCAGCCGGTTGTTACCTTCTTTTTCTACTTGATGAAAAAAACCAATCGCATCTTGATAGAAAGCTGCATAAGCCTGGTAAGCGGCGTCACGCTGTTCGCGGTAAGTAACTGTATCGCCTTCATACAATGCAGTTACTTGCGGCAAAAGGTGTACATCTATCATGGTGTCAAAGCTTGTTACGATAGGCGAGATGATCGCCTCATGGGCTGCGTCGGCGGGCAGTGAGATAAAATTCGAAAACACGTCTTGGGTACTATTAAGTGAGCTATGCAGCTCATTAGCTCGCTGCTGCCTCTCTTCATTGGTAAGCGTTGTTTGTGGCTCAATCAATTCCTCATAAAGGCGCGCCATGCTAAGGCGTGTGGCTTGTAGCGTGGAATTAGTTCGGTTGAGACTAGCCTGCTGGTTAACATTGACATTAGTGAGCTGCTCGATGCTTTGTTGGCTGTGATTGACGGCATAAAGCCCTGTGCCACTGAGCACAAGAAGCATAAGTAAGAATGAGAGTAGAACCAGCGTCCAGCTCATCCTTAAAGTCATATTATCTAATATACGCATTTATATTCCCAAGTTAACCTATAGAGCCATGCACCTTAACCACAAAATAGAACTGCCAGCGCACGCAGCAGTTCTATTTAGTGGTGGCCAAATGGCTTCTAATTAGGTGTACATAAAAACTGTTTAATTAGAGTGGGTGTTGTTTGTGAGATTTTCTGGCTTCATTTGTCGCTGTCGGCTTTGGCCGCCTCGGCATCTGCTTTGGCAATCTCCTTCCGCTCTTTTGCCTCGTCGGTCAGTGTTTTATTAGGCAGGGCTATGTTAAGTGTGAAGGCTGTTATCGCAGCAACGACAATAGGCGCACCGCCAATCAGGTCTCTCAACACCGCCGGAAACTGCTCAATGGCTGAGGGGACAGAAGCGATGCCTAGGCTCAATGCTAAAGCGAGCCCCACGATCGTCATATTTCGAGCGGACATTTCATCTTTTACCAACAGCTGAATCCCCGTCATGGTGATCATGCCGAATACGGTAATGGTTGCTCCACCCAATACGGGATAAGGAATGGTGGTCATGATTGCCCCAAACTTTGGGCTAAGGCCAGCCAGAATCATCATGATGCCCGCCAGCGCCAGGACATAACGGCTAATAACCTTGGTCATCGCCACAATGCCTACGTTCTGGCTGAAGGTGGAGGTAGGTAATGCACCGAAGAAAGAGCTTAGGGTGGTCGTCAGGCCATTGCCCAGTAAACCTCCCGTCAACTCCCTAGTCTTCAGCTCGCGATTCATGCCACCTACGGTTGTTGCGGACAAATCGCCGATAGTTTGTACGGAATTGATAATGCAGATAACGACCATAGAGGCGATGGCGGCCGCGTGAAATTCCATCTCGAAAGGCATTACCTTGGGAATGGCCACCCAGGAAGCATTGGACACGCTATCAAAACTGACCATGCCAAGGGCGAGCGAGAGCAAGTAACCCACGACGATGCCTACAATGATTGCGGAAAGCTTAACCACGCCTTTACCGAACTGAGCGGCGATCAATACCGTGAGTAGCGTTACCAACGCCACGACCCAATTAATCGGATCGCCAAAATTGGGTGCGTTTACGTTGCCATTGCCCGCCATGTAACGAATAGCAATATCGTAAAGTGATAAGCCAATGACCAATACCACGGTGCCTGCGACAACAGGCGGAAAGAGGTGGCGGATATACTGGATGAAATAGCCCACTATCACCATGGTCATACCGCCGATTAACTGGGCGCCAAGAATCCCTTCAATACCATACTGAGCTCCTACCGCGACCAAGGTTGGTACATAGGCAAAGCCTACACCAAAGATGGCGGGCAAGCGGGCGCCAAATTTCCAAACACCGTAAAGGTGGAAAACAGTACATACCCCTGATGCCAGCACGGCAATCTGAATAAGTAGGAGCTTTTCTTCTATGCTCGCCCCCACAACACCGGCAACGATAATGGGCGGAGTGATGACGCCAGCGATCATGGCCAATAGATGCTGAAGAGATAGAGGCAAAGCCTTTGAAAACCGCGGTTTTCCATAGAAATCAAACAGAGAGGTGTTCTTTTCGCTCACGCGTTTCCGATCTTCGGAAGAGGCTAATGCATCATTCATAGATGAGTCTCCATTGTTATTGTATTCAGTGCTATTAATTTTTTGTTTATCTGATTTGATCATACTGTACACAAAAATAAATCAGAAAATAAATAATTTTGCAGCCATCCTCCAACCCCATATCAGCAATGTGCGTTTTTTCCGGATAACTATACCTAGAAAATAATACTGGTATGCCCAGTTTCTTCTAACAGAAATTTAATTAAAGTTATTAAATAACAGTGACTTACATTTGTATTGCCTGTTTTACATCTACCTGCTGTAGCCGATCTTTCTAAAGGTAAATCCCCTTAAGGAATGCCTACTAAAGTCGCATTCGCTGACGTTGGTCATCAAAATATTCCAAAAATGTATACAGAAAATATTTGAAATGTGTCCATTAAAGAGCTAAAAATGTTGACTATAACCACATGAACGCTTTTTAGACTGTGCTAATACTGCGTTGCCAATGATGAGCTAGCGGCACAGGATTCGCGGAAAATCAGAGGAGAGAGGTGATGGGAAAACTGACAACACATGTTTTGGATACAGCCCAAGGCTGCCCTGGTGAAGGAATTAAAATAGAGGTATTCCGTTTAGATGGGGGGCTACGCCAGCTTCTTAAAATAGTTAAGACCAATGACGATGGTCGTTGTGATGCTCCAATACTTGAAGGAAGTGAATTAGTAAAGGGCAATTATGAAATGGTGTTCCATGCAGGTGACTACTTGATGCGCCAAGGCTTAAAAGCGCCAGAGCCGAGCTTTTTGGACATCATACCACTCCGTTTCGGGGTTAATGATGCGGCGCAGCACTATCATGTGCCGTTATTGCTAACGCCATATGCCTATTCGACTTATCGCGGCAGCTGAACATCCATTTTGAGCGTCAATGTACGTTTTGTAGTTAGCCACCCAACAATAATCAAATGAGGCGAGGTTCCCCTAATGGAAGCCTATTTACTTGAATTTGGAAACTTTATGCTGCGCTGGCTGCATGTCATCGCGGCCATCGCTTGGATAGGCGAATCCATCTATTTTGTGATGCTGGACAACGGCCTCAAAACACCTAAAGACGAAAACTGCCGCCAAAAAGGGGTGTTTGGTGAAATGTGGGCTGTACATGGTGGTGGTTTCTATCACAACCAGAAATATGCAACGAGTCCAGAAAAACTACCGGATGATCTGCACTGGTCGTTCTGGAAGTCTTACACCACATGGCTGTCCGGTTTTGCCCTGTTCATCATTTTGTATATGGTTAACCCAAGCTTCTACTTGGTGAACCCCAACAGTAACTGGGAGTGGGCGGCTAACCTTGCTGGTTGGGAAGCTAATATCCTGGCGCTGGCCTTCCTGCTACTAGGGTGGGTTGTTTATAACGAGATGTGTAAGCGTATCAGCCCGAACATGGAGCGTGATGGTCTCTTGAGTATCGGCGTAGCGGTCATGATGATCGTAGTTACCTACTTGAGTACTCAAATGTTTTCGGGGCGCGCGGCTTTCCTGTTAACAGGGGCTGTGATGGCTACTGCGATGTCGGCGAATGTGTTCTTTTGGATTATTCCTGGTCAGCGTCGCATGGTAAAGGCGATGAAGGCTGGCGCAACACCCAATCCGCTTGATGGTAAGCGTGGTAAGCAGCGCTCGGTTCATAACACCTATTTCACCCTGCCCGTCGTATTGTTGATGATCAGCAATCATTACTCCTTTGCTTACACTCATGAGCATGCATGGGTGCTGATGACACTCTTTATCTTTGCGGGTGCATTGATTCGTCAATACTTTGTCTTAATGCATGCGGGTAAAATTCAGCCAATTTATCCCATTGCTGGTGTTGCTCTTCTCTTAATAGCTTTTTGGGTGGCTATGCCTGCGCAAAGCTCGAGTCAATCTGGTGCTCAGGCAGCAGAAAAGGGGCCAGATATCACCGAGATCGGTGCCGTCATAGAGCAACGTTGTGTCGCTTGCCACTCACAAACGCCGACACAGCCAGGCTTTTCTGCTCCTCCTGCTGGTTTTGCATATGACGAAATCGAGCAAATCATTAAACAACAAGAGAGCATTAAGCGAGTAGTAGCGAGCAGCTATATGCCGCTTGGCAATATGACGAATATGACGGAGGAAGAACGTGCATTGATTGAGGAGTGGGAAGAGTAAGCGTCTAAATAATTCGTACGTATTTAACGTCAGTGCTATTTAAAGCCTGCCTTATGGTGGGCTGTATCTTTCGCTATGTACATTTTTATTGTTTTTAAACACTCATTAGATCGCTGTTTTATAACAAGGAACTTGCATCATGCATTCGCCTAATTATCCTCGTGACTTGGTCGGCTATGGCTGTAATCCCCCTCAGGCCAATTGGCCTGGCAAGGCGAAAATTGCTGTGCAATTCGTGCTGAACTATGAAGAGGGTGCAGAGAACTCGGTACTACACGGCGATACCGGTTCCGAGCAGTTCCTTTCCGAGATAGTCGGTGCGCCTGCTTTTTCCAATCGCCACCTGAGCATGGAATCCATTTATGAGTATGGCTCCCGGGCAGGGGTATGGCGAATCTTGCGTGAATTCGAACGACGTGGTTTGCCGCTGACCATTTTCGGTGTGGCCATGGCGCTGGAGCGTAACCCCGAGGTGGCTCATGCCTTTCAGGAGTTGGGTCATGAAATTGCGTGTCACGGCTATCGTTGGATCAATTATCAGGAAGTGCCAGAAGCGCTGGAACGCCAGCACATGGAGCGTGCTATCGAAGTGTTTCAGAACCTTTACGGCGCGCAGCCGCTGGGTTGGTATACCGGCCGTGACAGCCCCAATACGCGTCGTCTGATATTGGATCAAGGCGGTTTTTTGTACGACAGCGACTACTACGGTGATGACTTACCGTTCTGGACACGCGAGAAGGACAGCCAGGGCCATACGCACTCTCATCTAGTAGTGCCTTATACACTGGACTCTAATGATATGCGCTTTGCCTCGCCACAGGGTTTTAATACCGCTGATCATTTCTTTAGCTATCTGCGTGATGCTTTTGATGTGTTATACGCGGAGGGAGCAGAAGTGCCAAAAATGCTCTCTATCGGTTTGCATTGCCGCCTGATAGGACGCCCTGGCCGTTTTATCGCACTCCAGCGTTTTCTTGATCATATTGAAGCGCATGACCGTGTCTGGGTCAGTCGGCGCGTGGATATCGCCCGGCATTGGGTAAAGCACCATCCCGCCTACTGAGCTTATCGATGCAGGTCTAAAGAAATATTTATTAGTAATTACTTATCTACTAAGGTCTCTTTTTTTTGTTCGCCTAAAAGCGATAACCCTGAAGCGAGTGAACGAGCCATGAGTGACAAGGATAACAAAAAACATCTGATACCCGCGCTTGAACGAGGGCTAATGATCTTAATGGAGCTCAATCGTCATCACCGAGAGATGAGCTTTTCCGAGCTTGTTAAGCGAGTGGGTTATCCACAAGCAACTTCGCATCGAGCGGTACAGACCTTGGAGCACATGGGGTTTTTACGCCATCACCCCGTCACCGGTTTATATTCCCTGGGGGTCAATGTATTGCGCCTAGGCTTTGAGTACGTCGCTTCGCTGGATGTAGTACAGATCGGACAGCCGGTTATTGAGTCTTTGTGTGAGCAAACCGGTTGTTCGAGCCATATCGCTATTCGAGATGGTCGTGATGCCGTCTACGTGGCGAGAGTTGGGGCATCGAACGCTACTATTCGCCGTGTGAGTGTCGGAACCCGCTTGCCGTTGCATTGCACTTCTTTGGGACGAATGCTGCTTACCGATCTATCACGAGAGGAATTCGAAACTCTTTATCCATCAGATTACCTTTTAGATAAGGAGCCGGGTGCGCCTGCCAACCGTGATGTTCTCTGGGATCTAGTGCAGGAAGACCGGCAGCGTGGATATGTTATTGCGGACTCCTATTATCACTTTGGTATCTCTTCGGTTGTCTATCCCCTCTATAACCATGATGGCTCTATGGAAGGCGTTATCAGCATTATGGTGCCAGTACACGAAGTCTCTGCCGAAAAGCGTGATCGACTACAGAGCTGCGTAGCTGAAGCTGCCGCGACCATTTCCGCAATGTTGGGTTACGGATAAATTTCTAGATCCCTTTCTATATATAAAAAATCCAAACGATAAAATTGACCACAATAAAGGAAAGATGATGGCCAAGCGTAACTATTATGCCCCCCAGGGAGGGTTGCCAGCACAGACACAGCTGCTGTCGGATCGCGCCGTGTTTACCGAAGCCTATGCAGTGATACCTAAAGGGGTCATGCGTGACATTGTGACCAGTAATTTGCCGTTTTGGGATAAAACCCGCTTATGGGTGTTGTCTCGTCCCCTGTCTGGCTTTGCCGAGACGTTTTCACAATACATTATGGAAGTATCTCCTGGCGGTGGTAGCGAAAAGCCGGAACTAGATCCGGCAGCCGAGGGGGTGCTGTTCATTGTTGAAGGCGAACTGACGCTCACTCTGGCGGGTGAAACACACCTTATGCAGCCCGGCGGCTATGCTTTTTTACCCCCAGGTATTAGCTGGCAGGCGCATAACAGGGCTGACGAGCCGGTTCGTTTTCATTGGGTGCGCAAGGCTTACGAATATGTTGAAGGCATTAAAGCACCTGCGCCTTTCGTCACTAACGAAAATGCCATTGAACCATCGGCTATGCCGGATACCGATGAGAGATGGGTGACTACACGCTTCGTCGAACCGGATGACGTCCGCCATGACATGCATGTCAATATCGTCACTCTGCAACCTGGAGCCGTCATCCCTTTCGATGAAACCCATGTCATGGAGCACGGGCTTTACGTGCTCGAAGGTAAGGCTGTTTATCACTTGAATCAGAGTTGGGTTGAGGTCGAGGCTGGCGACTTTATGTGGTTGCGCGCGTTCTGCCCGCAGGCCTGTTATGCCGGCGGCCCAGGGCCGTTCCGCTATCTGCTCTACAAAGACGTTAACCGCCATATGAAACTGGGTTGCGTGGGGGCACGCTGAGTCGTTTCCTGGCACGAGTTGAAACCGAAGATGATGGCGATGACGTACACACTCTGATCAATAGCGTTGTTAGCCTGTTGAGATGCCTTTGGCGCTAAATTTTCTCGCATGTCATCCGCTATTCCTTAAGGTTTTTAAAGGCTAACAGCCAAGGCTGTTGGTCTATTAGTGGTGCCTGAATTTCCCTCCTTGGTTCTACGATTCCACCTCTGCACTATGTGCATATCCCCGTAGCTGTGATTTCAATAACCTTTTGTTTATTAAGGGTATATGTTGGCATTTAATTTTTTATGGAAATATTTTCCATAAAAAAATTGACACTCATCGAGTAGGCGCCTATTTTTGAATACAAGAACAAATCGAAAATGAATACAGCAATTGTATTCAATTGTTGAGGAGAAATTGTAATGGCTAAAATGACAGCTGCGGAAGCCGCCATTCACGTTCTGAAGAAAGAAGGTATCGACGTTGCCTTTGGGTTGCCGGGGGCCGCAATCAATCCTTTTTACGCTGCCATGCGTAAGGTGGGTGGAGTCGATCACATTCTGGCACGCCATGTTGAAGGGGCGTCGCACATGGCCGAGGGTTATACCCGAACCAAAGCGGGGAACATCGGGGTATGTATCGGTACTTCTGGTCCCGCCGGCACCGACATGATCACCGGGCTGTATTCCGCCAGCGCCGACTCCATACCGATTCTGTGCATCACCGGTCAAGCGCCACGGGCCAAGTTGCACAAGGAAGACTTCCAGGCAGTGGATATTCAGACCATTGCCGGGCCGGTCACAAAATGGGCGATTACCGTGATGGAACCGGCCCAAGTGCCGCGGGCCTTCCAGAAAGCCTTTCAACTCATGCGCTCAAGCCGCCCCGGCCCGGTGTTGATCGATCTGCCGATCGACGTTCAGATGAGCGAAATCGAGTTTGATCCGGATACCTACGAATCACTTCCGGCCTATAAGCCGTCTGCTTCGCGTGCCCAGATTGAAAAAGCGTTGACCATGCTCAACGAGTCCGAAAAGCCGCTGTTGGTCGCGGGGGGCGGGATCATCAATGCAGATGCCGCAGAACAACTTGTCGAGTTTGCCGAACTTACCGGCGTGCCGGTCATTCCGACGCTGATGGGCTGGGGTACGATTCCCGACGATCACCCGCTGATGGCGGGCATGGTGGGCTTGCAGACATCTCATCGATACGGCAACGCAACCATGCTTGCCTCGGATTTCGTGATGGGCATCGGCAACCGTTGGGCCAATCGCCACACCGGTAACGTCGAAACATATACCAAAGACCGTAAGTTTGTTCACGTCGACATCGAGCCGACGCAGATCGGGCGTATCTTCGGCCCTGATTACGGCATCGTTTCTGATGCCAAGCTGGCATTGGCACTTTTCCTTGATGTGGCTCGGGAAATGAAGGCGAAGGGCAAACTCAAGGATCGCAGTGCCTGGGCCGCGGAGTGCCAGGAGCGCAAACGCACGCTGTTGCGCAAGACGCACTTCGATAACGTGCCGGTCAAACCCCAGCGTGTTTATGAAGAAATGAACAAGGTGTTCGGCAAGAATGCCCGCTATATCAGCACCATCGGTCTGTCCCAGATTGCGGGCGCTCAGTTCCTGCACGTTTACAAGCCGCGTCACTGGATCAACTGTGGCCAGGCGGGGCCGCTAGGCTGGACCATTCCAGCGGCGTTGGGCGTTTGCCGTGCTGATCCTGAAGCTGAAGTGGTGGCACTTTCCGGTGACTACGATTTCCAGTTTATGGTCGAAGAACTGGCAGTCGGGGCGCAATTCAACCTTCCCTATATCCATGTGCTGGTGAACAACTCCTATCTCGGGTTGATTCGTCAGGCTCAGCGCGGTTTCGACATGGATTACTGCGTGCAGCTCTCTTTCAAAAACATTAACTACACCGACGAAGAGGCTGAATTAGCTGAATACGGTGTAGACCATATTGCTGTTGCCGAAGGCCTGGGTTGTAAAGCGCTGCGCGTAATAAAGCCTGAGGATATCGCTCCGGCATTTGAAAAGGCCCGCGAACTGATGCGTGAACATCGCGTACCTGTAGTCGTTGAGATCATTCTTGAGCGCATCACCAATATCTCAATGGGTACCGACCTTGATGGCGTCAATGAATTCGAGGAACTGGCTGAAAACTTGACGGATGCGCCTAGCTCCATCGCCAGTTTGACCTAAGCTTGGCCCTGGTGACTACCGAGGTTCGGCACCAGGGCAATTATTATCACTAAGATAAAAACAAGGAGACTTGCATGCCCAAATTTGCCGCGAATCTCAGCATGATGTTCACCGAAGTAGACTTCCTCGATCGTTTTCAGGCCGCTGCCGTGGCTGGGTTCAAGGGGGTTGAATACCTATTTCCCTACGATTACACGGCGGCGGAAATCAAAGAGCGTTTATTAGCCAACGGCCTTACCCAGGTATTGCACAATTTGCCTGCGGGCGATTGGGCCGCGGGTGAACGAGGCATCGCTTGTCACCCGGATCGGGTGGAAGAGTTCCGGGTCGGTGTTGATCGTGCTATCGAATATGCCACTGTTTTGGGGTGCAAACAGGTGAACTGCCTGGCGGGTATTAAGCCTCAAGGTGTAAGTGATGACGAGGCACGCAGCACGCTGATTGAAAATCTGCGTTATGCCGCTGAAAAGCTCAAGTCGGTTGGCATTCTTCTGTTGGCGGAGCCGATCAACACTCGTGATATCCCAGGCTTTTTCCTCAACCGCACCGAGCAGGCTCTGGCGCTGTTCGACGAGGTCGGTAGTGACAATCTGAAGCTGCAATACGACATCTACCACATGCAGATCATGGAGGGGGATCTAGCGCCCACGATCGAGAAGCATCTGGGCTGTATCGCGCATGTGCAACTGGCGGATAACCCGGGCCGTCATGAGCCGGGTACCGGTGAGATCAACTACCCTTTTCTGTTCTCACAGCTTGACCGCTTAGGTTACGACGGCTGGGTTGGCTGCGAATACAAGCCCAAGACGTCGACGTCGGAAGGGCTGGTTTGGTTAGAGGCGGTGCGCTGAACATCCCAAGTATGAATAAGTACAAATTGCGTTAGTTTGAAGGAGAAAGAGGATGAGCAAGATTGGTTTTATCGGTTTAGGCATCATGGGACGCCCAATGGCAGGCCACCTGCTCGATGCGGGCCACTCTTTGGTGACCGTCAAACGCGGCCCCTTGGACGCAACGCTTGCCGATAAGGGCATGCAAGAGGCGGCTAATCCAAAAGCGGTTGCCCAGGCGTCCGATGTCATTATCACCATGGTGCCGGATACGCCAGATGTAGAGAGTGTACTGTTCGGTGAGAACGGCGTGATAGAGGGCCTCAAGCCCGGCACCCTAGTCATCGACATGAGTTCCATTGCCCCAATGCAGACCCAGGCATTCGCCAAGCGCATTACGGAAGCCGGTGGTGAGTTTGTTGATGCCCCTGTTTCCGGTGGTGAAGGCGGTGCGATCAATGCCGCGCTGACCATTATGGTAGGGGCGACGGACAAAGGCTTTGAAAGGGCTAAGCCGCTGCTTGAAGTCGTCGGTAAGGTGATTACGCACATTGGTGGTCACGGAGCAGGCCAGACCTGCAAGGTCGCCAACCAGATCGTTGTTGCACTGACTATTGAGGCCGTTGCAGAGGGGCTGCTGTTCGCCTCCAAGGCCGGTGCCGATGTCGCCAAGGTGCGTGAATCCCTGTTGGGCGGCCTCGCTCAGTCGAAAATTCTGGATGTGCATGGCGAGCGCATGATTAAGCGTACCTTTGACCCTGGTTTTCGCATCCGCCTGCATCAGAAAGATCTCAACTTGGCATTGGAGGGTGCACGTAGCCTTAACCTCTCTTTACCGGGGACGGCAAATGCCCAACAGCTGTTCCAGGCATGTGCCGCTAATGGCGGTGCGGATTGGGATCATGCGGGAATCCTGCGTGCCCTGGAAAAACTGGCGAATTATGAAATTGGCCAGTAATGCCTTTTATGGCGCGACTGACTGATTGACGGAGGTTTCATTACTGTTTTACGGCGGGCATCGTTCTGCGCCCGCCCTCGTTATTGCATGTGACTCGTTGCCTTTTCCCGGTGCAAGACTTCCGTTTCGTTATGTGTCTTTCACCGGTTTTTTTGTCCCCTTTTTTCTATTCCCCCCGGCCCTTGCCTGTGGAGTCTACCGATGAATGCCCTTTTTCGCTTAGCACCCTTTACTAGTGAAGAGGCCTCGCGCCAGTGGTTAGTGCACCTGGCTGAAACGGCCATCGCTGCGGTGCATCCTTTCAGCTTATTGCCAGACCAACTACCAGAAAAACCGGCCGGACGAACCGTTGTCGTCGGTGCTGGAAAAGCCGCCGCTGCTATGGCAAGCGCACTAGAGTTAGCATGGGTTGAGCGTGCACGTAACAACGGTGAAGCAATTGACTTGGACGGAGTGGTGGTGACTCGCTATAAACACGGTGCTGATTGCCAATATATCGAGGTGTTAGAAGCGTCCCATCCCATGCCCGATGCACTTGGTGAGCAAGCCGCCAAACGTATGCTTGAAGCGGTGAAAAACCTCAGTGAAGACGATCAAGTGATTGCTTTGATCTCAGGGGGCGGCTCTGCATTGATGACGCTACCCGCCGCAGGTATCAGTTTGAAGGACAAGCAGGCTGTTAACAAAGCGTTGCTGCTCTGTGGCGCACCGATACGCGACATCAATACGGTGCGTCGTCACTTGTCTGGGATCAAGGGTGGTCGTTTGGCTGCTCACGCTCACCCCGCTCGGGTGGTGACCTACCTTATTTCTGATGTGCCGGGTGATGATCCTACCCTGATTGCTTCAGGTCCCACCCTGCCAGATAACTCAAAACCGCTTGATGCCCTGGAGATTCTCGAACGCCACGCCATCGAGGTTCCTGATAACGTGCGTCAACATTTGATGGCCAATCACGACGCGCCTCAAGCCTCTAGCCCTGAGTTTGCACGCGACCAGTTCATAATCCTGGCGCGAGCCAGTGATGCCCTTGAGGCTGCTCGACTCAGTGCTGAAAAAAGTGCGGTCGTCGTCAGAGTGCTGGGCGATGATTTGGAAGGTGAAGCTCGTGATTTAGGTATTGCTCAAGCGCGTATGGTGCGCAAACTGCAAAGTGAAATTAAACGTCCACTGCTGGTGCTCTCCGGTGGTGAGACCAGCGTCACTGTGCGTGGCGATGGGCGTGGCGGGCGCAATGTCGAATATTTATTAGGGCTTTTCGACACACTTGAGGGTGCAGAGGGCGTTTATGCACTCGCTGTCGATACCGATGGCATTGATGGTTCTGAGGACAACGCCGGTGCTGTATTCGGCCCCGAGAGCTGGCAACGTGCAAAAGCCTTGCAGTTGTCAGCAAAGGATTATCTGAACCGTAACGATGCTTACAGTTTTTTTGCTGCTATTAACGACCTGGTTGTGACCGGTCCGACCCGAACTAATGTCAATGATTTTCGAGCTATTCTTGTTCTCCCGAGGCCAGCATGAAACCAACCGCTTATACCCCCATTCGTCGCACCAAAATAGTGGCAACCTTAGGCCCCGCCAGCGACCGTGAAGGTGTACTGGAAGGTATGCTGCGGGCAGGTGTGGATGTCGTTCGACTCAATTTCTCCCATGGTTCGGCTGATGATCATCGCCGTCGGCTAGTCGAAGTGCGTGAGATTTCCCAACGTCTAGGCCGAAGCGTCGCGGTGTTAGCTGATTTGCAAGGCCCTAAAATTCGTATCGCTCGCTTCAAGGACGATTCGGTTTTGCTTGGAGAAGGCCAGCCCTTCGTGCTTGATATGTTGTTGGATAGCAATGCCGGCGATATCACACGCGTCGGTTGTGATTACAAGACGTTGGCGGACGATGTCATCGTGGGTGACCGCCTCCTGCTTGACGATGGTCGTTTGGTGCTCGAAGTCAGTGCCATTGGGGGCCAAGAAATCCATACTCGGGTTGTTGTTGGAGGTAAGCTTTCCAACAACAAGGGCATCAATAAGGAGGGAGGCGGGTTGTCTGCGGCCGCTCTTACCGAGAAGGATAAACGAGACATTAAGACCGCCGTCGAAATAGGTGTTGACTACCTTGCGGTATCTTTTCCACGTAGCGCTGCTGACATGCAGGAAGCTCGCAAGCTGCTGGGTGAGGAGGGTAAAGAAATCGGTCTTGTCGCGAAGATTGAGCGTGCCGAAGCGGTGGCGGATGATGAAATTTTAGATGGCATTATTATGGCATCCGAAGCAGTCATGGTGGCACGGGGTGATCTGGGGGTAGAAATCGGGGATGCTCAGTTGATCGGCGTGCAAAAACGCATGATCAAGCGCGCGCGTAGCCTCAACCGTGCGGTGATCACCGCCACGCAGATGATGGAGACGATGATTAGTGCGCCGCTGCCAACGCGTGCTGAGGTTTTCGATGTTGCCAATGCCGTTCTTGATGGCACGGATGCGGTGATGCTATCCGCTGAAACCGCTGCTGGGGACTTTCCTGTAGAAACCGTGAAGGCAATGGATCGTTTATG
The DNA here is from genome assembly GCF_021021315.1 of Halomonas sp. IOP_14. Taxonomy (NCBI): domain Bacteria; kingdom Pseudomonadati; phylum Pseudomonadota; class Gammaproteobacteria; order Oceanospirillales; family Halomonadaceae; genus Halomonas; species Halomonas sp. IOP_14. Next base: position 103,516 of record NZ_JAINWD010000018.1, read on the forward strand.
CCTGGGGGCCGAACGTGAGCGGAGCGCTCAGGAGTCTGGCCATCGCATCCATCAAGATTTTTTGCAGGTCGATGAAACGGTCGCTCTTTCTGCCATGTACGCTGCGAACCATCTCGCTGGAGTCACCGCTATTGCCTGTATGACGTCTAGTGGTTTTACGGCGTTGATCGCCTCACGCATACACTCTGGATTGCCCATTATCGGTTTAGCACAAAGTGAAATTTCTCAACGACGTATGGCACTGTATCGCGGTGTGGTCTCTCTGGCCTTTGATACAACAAGTATGAAAGCCGAAGAACTCAATGATAAAGCAATAGAATTACTGGTATCTAAAGGAATTGTTTCCCAAAATGATCACGTCATTCTTACCCGTGGCAACCATATGAATGCACACGGAGGTACTAACACCATGAAAATTCTTGCTGTAAACCAGAGCATAAGATGATCGGAAACGCTACAAAAAATGCTTGAGTTAGCTCTTGAGAAATAACCATCTTCAACGATAAAGCATTGATCTTATGTTGGTTGTATTGGGGGATACATGTTAAGTTCCAGCGAGGATCGTTAGAGATAAAGAATATGAACCTCGGCTGGCATAAAAATCGCTTTAATAAACCCAAAGAAGGTCGCGTCGGCGACCAGGACATCGTCGACCACATCCGGTCGGCTGTGCTGATGCAACGTTTGACTCCCAATACTAAATTGCCTGAGATAACGCTAGGTGAAGTATTTGGAGTCAGTCGCTCGGTGGTGCGTAAGGCATTAACACGGCTTGATGCCGAGCATGTCATTGATCAACGCCCCAATCAGGTCGCTCGCGTGCGTGCTCCTTCAATCGAAGAAACTCGTGAGACCTTTTCTGCACGCAGGTTAGTCGAAGGTGAAATTGTTGCACTGCTAGCAGGCAAGTTGGAGACTAGCGCTAAGAAAGCATTGCAACAGCAAGTCGTACTTGAAAAGGAGGCTTATGAAAATAATAATGAACCAGCACGCATTGAACACTCTCTGAATATTCATCATCTTCTTGCCGAATGCTCACCTAATAGTATCATGGGTGCGATGCTTACTGATTTGGTACTACGCACTTCTATCGTTATTGCACTTTATAAACCGCCGAGTTTATTGTCTTGTTATTTAGAGGGAGACCATGCTCAACTACTTTCGCATCTTGTAAATGGCGATGCCGAAGCAGCTCGGAACTCCGTATATACACACCTCAATAGCTTAGAATCCTTGCTTGTACTCACCTCCAGAGAACCTGATGCTGATCTTATGGCCATTTTAGGTGGTAATTAAATTAATAAAGAAAAGTTTTTTATTTAAATAAATGGCGCCTATAAAGGCGCCATTTATAAGTCCCTTTTTTTATCGTTAACTACAACAGTAAGCGACGAATATCGGACAGCACATCGGCCAGGAAGGCGGTAAAGCGTGCCGCGTCGGCGCCGTTGATCGCGCGGTGGTCGTAGGAGAGCGACAGCGGCATCATCAGGC
>NZ_JAINWD010000019.1:0-25624 GCF_021021315.1 Halomonas sp. IOP_14
GCAGACGAGGAGGAGTCCATATACGCGCTACTCGAAAAGTGCATGATCCGTAATGAGTGGCAATGTGGGTGTTGCCGTTCAGGTCGCTCGGAAAAGCGTGGGAGTTCGAGTCTCCCCATCCACAGTGCGTTTCAAGGCAGTTGTAAAGCTGGCTTAAAGATATGTGCACTTGGCACCGCTGCGCTTGAGGCTTATCACGCCTACTCGAAATGTGCATGAACCGTCATAAGTGGCGAGCATTGAGTCCTTCTGCCGGTTTCTGGTTATCTAATTGCAATTAATGGCAAAGATTACTTAGTTTTTGTGCAGCGTTGAGATATACTTATTTAGCTAGACGTCAAATTAAGCTATATCACTAACGTTAAAAGACATGGATCTTTCCCGCATGGACACTCATCACTTAGCGTCTGAACCGAAAAGCGTGGCCGCTCGTCAAGAGCCCGATAGTCTCTCGCTTTTCTTTCTGGTTTTTAAGACCGGCTTACTCACTATCCTTACTTTGGGGATTTACCGTTTCTGGCAAACGACTCGCATCCGTCAGTATCTTTGGGGCTCTACAAGCGCCAATGATTCTGCCTTGGAGTACACGGGAACAGGGCTTGAGAAGTTTATTGGCTTTCTCATTGCCCTGGTTATCCTGGCGTTGTATCTCGGCGTTTTTCAGATGTTGCTCTTCTACTTCGGCCTTTCGATGTTTAACGTCTCGTCGAGTGCTACTAATCCAACTGAGCAAGCTCGTTATCTGGTTGTTGTGTATATACACATTCTTGCTGTTTTGCCTCTTCTTTTTTATGCCAGTTATCAGAAACGCCGATACATGATGAGTCGAACGCGGTGGTGCGGCATTCGTTTTAGTATGGAAAAAGGCGCTTGGGGGTATGTGATCCGTGCCATCGGCTACAGGTTGCTGACGGTCGTAACATTGGGTGCGCTGGCCCCGCTGGCTACGTTCAAGTTAGAGCAGTATATGGCCGAGCGGAGTTACTATGGTGATGCTCGTATCAAGCAGGGTGGATCTTGGCCGCGTCTCTACTCGTCGCTAACGCATTTGTTTATTGGTATCGTCATTCTCTTGGTATGTTTAGGTATTTTTACATGGGGGTATAACGGTCTCGCGACAGCCCTGCTTTGTGTTGGCGGCGTCTGGGTGGCTATCGGTGTTGTGTATTACCAGGTTAAGAGTTTTGCTTATATGACTTCTCACAAGACGCTAGGCGAGGAGGTTAGCTTTAAGGCTGAGCCGCGCACGGGGGCTATTATCAGGATTTACTTTATTGCAGCTGTCGGGATGGGGGTAATGTCGTTATTTATAATATTTATAATAAGTGTTATGACGGCCATTTTTGATTTTGGTATCTCGTCAGTCACGGTTGGATTCATTGGTGCTGCGCTGAGCTATATCTTTTTATTCTTGCTGTTTCAGGCAATGAAAATGGTGATGATTACTCAGCCTATACTGGGGCATTATGTTCAGACGTTTAGTATCATAAATCCCGAGCCTTTACATCAAATCCAGCAGCGTCAGGCAGATGATGCCGTTGGTGCTGAGGGCGTGGCGGATGCACTCGATGTCGCTGGCGCATTTTAATGTTGCAGGCGCAATTCTTTGACGGCGTGACGGCCTATCGTCATGAGGTGTGCATTTCGGTGTTAGATGACCAGCAGGCGCTGGTCATCCACGCAGAATCGCTAGCTGACCCCGTTCGCTGGGAACTCGCCGATCTTCGTGCTCTTCGTGATAGCTCGAGTACAAAACAGCTGACCTTGACCCGTTATGTCTCGTCTGTTGACGAGAGAGATCCTGCACGGCTTATTGTCACTGATAACGACTTTATTGCTTGGTTGCGTGCCACACAGCCTGATCTTTTCCGCCGTGATGTCCGTAAAAGAACCTGGTTGCGCATGGCAGGATGGGGAACGGGCGCGGTGGTGGCCATTGCGCTGATGCTTTTCGTTATTTTGCCGGGCATGGCCAATATCCTGGCTCAGGCCATTCCTATCGAGCGCGAAGTTGCGTTTGGTAAAGCCGTTACCCAGCAAATCGAATGGGTGCTAAGTAGTTCAAACGCAGGCATGCAGCGCTGCGATTCTCCTGAGGGGGTGGCGGCGCTAGATACGATGCTGGAGAGGCTGACTGCAGGGCGTGATATGCACTACGCCATAGACATTCAGGTTTTCGGTCATTCTGAAGTCAATGCGTTTGCCGCTCCCGGCGGGCAGGTGGTTATTCTGAGTGCATTGCTGGAAGAGGCTGAGTCCCCCGAAGAGGTGGCGGGGGTACTGGCTCATGAAATTGGCCATGTGGAGCGGCGAGACCCAATGCGGCAAGCATTACGGGCGGCGGGGGCTGCGGGGCTGCTTAGCATGGTTTTTGGCGATCTTGCGGGTGCCGCGGTGGTGGGTGAGCATTTGCTTACTGCTTCTTATAGCCGGGAGGCTGAAGTCGAGGCAGACCGTTTTGCTCTCGAAATGCTCGCTACGGCGGAAGTTGATGCAGCTGGGTTTGCAAACTTTTTTACGCGGATCGAGGGGCTGGAGGACGGTGATATTGCTACCCCCGAGCATTTATCTACACACCCTGATTCCAGCTGGCGCGGTACCCAGGCCCAGCAATTAGCTGAAAGCCAAGGCGGTACTACTGCGATTCTAACGCCAGCTGAATGGGCTGCCTTGCAAGCGATCTGCGATTAAAGGCTGTTAACGCTGTATCGCGAACCGCGCCACTCTGCATGCTTATGTTTCGTTGTCACCCCATTTTTCCATGGCGCGTTTGCCATCGGGTACCCGGACGATATGGCCGACTTCCAGCTTGTTGTGGCTTTGATGGCGGCTGCCGTCGGTGTCGATGATGGCGGCGACTTCACCGATGCTGACGGCGTCATCTTCTCGGTAGGCTTCTACTTTAACGCGCACCATGGCGCCTTGGTAGCGTGCGGAAATGATGTCGCCCGGGTCGGGTTGGCTGCTTTGATCCGGGTGTTTTTTAAAGTACTGCATAACACTGGCGCTGCCGGGTTCGTCCCATTCGATATGCTGATGCATCGCTGTCTTCCTTGTCTTGTTGAATGACGTGATGAGTGTAGTTTCAGTGTAGTGCCTTCAATGGGGTTATGTATGCTGTTCATCCTCCGCCCTGTTGGTCTCCACCTCTGGGCTGTTTTCTTGTCCCACGTATTGAAAGAGAAAGTTTAGCGCTGCCGGTAGGCTGGCGCGCCATACTTTCCATGTATGGCCACCGGGGTAGAGGTCGAGGCGCACATCGTTGGGCTGGATGCGTTCCATGGCTTGGCGCAGTATGCGGGCGTGAAATTCTGCATCATAAACGTCGCTACGCCCGGCGCTGATATACAGCGGTACGGGGGAAAGGTCGCCCTCATCTTCGGTACCGCGGGGGGTTACGCGCAGGCGATACTCTTCCAAGTAGTTGGTGTAGTTAAGGTTTTGCCACAGCTCGCGATCAAATCGACCCTGGTCATTGATAAATGAGGGGTGGCGCCAGGCGGTGGAGTTACGCGGCGGCAGGGGGGCGTAGCTGGCGGGGCTTAGCGCGGCTACCGCGGCAAACAGTTCAGGCCGTTCCAGGGCAAAGTTGAGTGCGCCGTAACCGCCAGCGGAATAGCCTGCCACGCCACGCAGGTGGCGCTCTTGTCCCACGCGATAGGTTGCTTCCACATGTGGCATTAGGTCGTTAAAAAATGCGCTGCGGGCGGGTTCGTTGTGGCCATCTACCCACCAACTGCGACTGCCGGGCATAATGAAAACGGCCGGAGGAATATGCCCGGCAGCGATTAACCTATCCGCCACCTGCTGCAAGTTGCCGCGAGAAACCCAGTCGCGGTCAGTGTTAAATGAGCCGTGCAGCATATAAACGACCGGATACGCGTCTGTCGCTTGGGCGTCATAATTGTCGGGTAAATAAATACTGTAGGGGTAGTCGTAACCTAGCGTGGGCGAGAAAAACTGATGGTGTTCAACCTCGCTGGCTAGACTATGGCCACTGAACGTTAGCCAGCCAATAAATGCCGTAAGTAGGGAGTGAAATCGGTACGAGAATACTGGTGGCTTAGGGATGAACACGTTTCCTCCGGGAATTAAAACTGTTCAATGGGGTCGGACAGCGCGAAGGCTTTTATTGTTCATCATAGCCATATAAGACAGTCAGTTAGCATAGTCATTCATCATCGCCATGCAAAATGCCAGGGTAGGAGTAGGTCGAGGCGGGAGGCCCAATGCGCAAAATTGAAGAGATCTATTGGTTGCGTGCTTACGGCTGTATAGCCGTTTTTTTGTTTCACTTACTAGATCATGTCAATCAGCGCCTCGATAATGTTGCCACCGATTTGATGCGCATACCGCTGGTGTTGGGTACCCCGATTTTCCTGTTTATTGCGGTCTTTGTGTTTGCCGTTCGCTACGATAAATCCGTGCCGGAAGGATTCCTTGCCCAGCGCGTGAAGTATGTAATGGTGCCCTATTTTGTGTATGGCTTTATTTATTCGACGGCTGAATGGCTAAGCCAACAGCCATCGGATGAACCGGTGGGGTTCGTGGCCAACGCCATTGAGTATTATGTGTACGCGGGCTGGCATGGCTATTTTTTGATTATTGCGATGCAGTTTTATGTGGCCTATTGGCTGTTTACCCGTTGGCAGCTGTGGCGTTTGAACCCGGTGCCGTGGCTGTGGGGCGCTTGTGTGATCAGCATGGCGTATTGGGGGTTGGCTTACTGGTTTGAGGTTGACCTGCCCGGCTATCTGCTGTGGATTGCTCCACTGGGTTGGATCTATGTGTTTTTTCTTGCCCTGGTGCTGGTGCGCTACTACCCGCTACCCCCTGAGAGCGTGATGCTGGCGCGGCCTGCCTGGATGCAGCAAATGGCCCGCCCGGTCTGGTTGGTGCTAATGGTGGCGCTGATTATTGCCGCGACCTTTGCAGGTTGGCTGGCCTTCTCTTCCAAAGAGGTGTGGGTCATTCCTTTCTTCGTGCTGTTCACGCTGTGTGCCATGCGCTACTTGGCCGGGCGTCCTGCGCCTTTGTGGGTGCGCCACATTAATGCGTATTCGTTTGGCATTTACTTGGCTCACCCCATGTTCTTTGTGCTCGCTGATCTGGCTGTCGAGCCGTTGTCGTTGCCCATTGGCGTGTATGCACTGGCGCTTATGGCGGTTGGTGTGGTGGGGTCAGTGGGGCTTAATAAGCTCGCCAATACCACGACACTGGGCGCCATGCTGTTCGGCAAGCGATTAAAGGTAAGCTAGTCAGAGAGTGGCGGTGGATGGTATCTGTGGATAGCGGCAGAAAACGCATTATAGGCGTGGAGTGAAAGCCGTAGCCGGGGGGTTAGGTAGAAAAGGGTTTTCTGGCTCTTTCGTTAGTCTAAGCAGGTTTCCGTTGTAGGTTTTTAAACGCGTAGGGCAGGCGTGTAAACGTTGCAGAAAATCGTCGATCGCGCTGTTATCGTCCAGCTCAGGGTCAAACCCACCCAAGCGTTCTAGCCAGGCTCGCCTCACGGCAATGTAGGGCGGCAAAAGTAAAGCACTGGCCAATAAGCGCCGCAGGATGCGTTCCGACAGCGATGGCCGGGTGAGGCCAATAATCAAGGCGTCAAGGGTGTAAGTGTTGAGCTGTGAATAGAGTGCACACCAAAGCTCCGCAGGCAGTGGTTTTTTCTGTAGCGCAATGATGAGCCACTCTGCTTGGCTGGTAAACGCGGCTTTATTCAAGCGAGCCCCCAGCGGCCTTGATGGTGTAATCAGCGAATGAGCATGGTAGCGCTGTTCAATAGCACTCAGGCGTGCTTGCGCTTGAGTGGCTGTCACCAAAATGGGCAGCAAGTGGTCGGCGACACCGGATTCACGTATGGATTTTAAGTGGCGTGGCAACATTTCACCCGTCACCATGGCATCAACGATAAAGCAGACCGATCCCATTTGCCGACTCCGATTGTGAGCAAATCTATCAAATTGTAATTTATTGTAGTATCTGGTTTATTTGCGTAGCAAGTAAAAAAATTTGCGAGCTAAAAAACAGCGCTAAGTATGACTTGTGCACTTTGATGGGGCGCGCGGCATTATTTTTGTTCTATTTTGGTGCATAAGAGGTTTTTTAGACGGTTCAGAATAGCCTGTTGCGCCGTTATGCGTCATCAAGAGGCATTTGAAGCCATTTTTTAATGTTTATAAAACAGATAGTTGTTGTTTTTTTATGCCATATTGGTGCAGTGTTGGCATGTTCTCTGCATTGTATTTGCAAGCGGCTAGCGGGCCGTAGGCATAAGCCCTGCGGCGTGCTAAAACGATAGCCGGTCTGAAATGCTCGCTGAGCGATTTGTTAACCAATGTCAGGCAAACGTTGAGCGAACAAGAATGACAAACGTGCGGTTTAGCACGTATTTTGTCGAACAACACTTTTATCGGTAGCTTACTGTCGTTAGCTTTAAGCCACGCTCATACCGGAGGACACTATGTCAGCCAAGACTCTCGCGCTAATTGAAGAACACGATGTTAAATGGGTAGACCTGCGTTTCACCGACACTCGCGGTAAAGAACAGCACGTGACCGTGCCTGCGCGCGATGTAGACGAAGAATTCTTCGAGAATGGCCAAATGTTCGATGGCTCTTCTATTGAAGGTTGGAAGGGCATTAACGAATCCGACATGATTCTGCGCCCGGAAGATGGTACGGGCTACCTTGACCCCTTCACCGAAGATGCGACGCTGGTGCTGCGCTGTGACATCATCGAGCCGGCCACTATGCAGGGCTATGATCGTGACCCGCGCTCTATCGCTAAGCGCGCAGAAGCTTACCTGCAGTCTACTGGCCTGGGCGACACCGCGTTCTTCGGTCCTGAGCCTGAATTCTTTATCTTTGACGAAGTGCATTGGAAGTCTGATATCCAGGGCTCCATGTACAAAATCACCTCCGACGAAGGCGCTTGGGCAACCGACAGTGTCGTGGAAGGCGGCAACCTTGGCCACCGTCCGCGCGTTAAAGGCGGCTACTTCCCGGTTCCTCCGGTCGATAGCTTCCACGATATTCGTGGCGCAATGTGTAATACCCTGGAAGCGATTGGTCAGACCGTCGAGGTACACCACCACGAGGTTTCCAACGCAGGTCAGAACGAAATCGGCGTTAAGTTCAACACGCTGGTGAAGAAAGCTGACGAAGTTCAGGAAATGAAGTACGTGATCCACAACGTGGCCCACGCGTATGGCAAAACGGCCACCTTTATGCCGAAGCCGCTGGTCGGTGATAACGGTTCGGGTATGCACGTTCACCAGTCGTTCTGGAAAGATGGCAACAACCAGTTCGCCGGTGACGAGTACGCTGGTCTGTCTGAAATGGCGCTTTTCTACATCGGCGGCATCATCAAGCACGCCCGTGCCCTGAACGCCTTTACTAACGCTTCTACCAACTCGTACAAGCGTCTGGTGCCTGGCTTTGAAGCGCCGGTCATGCTGGCCTACAGTGCCCGCAACCGTTCGGCTTCAATCCGTATTCCTTACACCGCCAGCCCGAAAGGCAAGCGTGTGGAAGCGCGCTTCCCTGATCCGACTGCCAACCCTTACCTGGCGTTCTCTGCCATGTTGATGGCGGGTATCGACGGTATCAAAAACAAGATCCACCCTGGCGATGCCATGGACAAAAACCTGTACGACCTGCCGCCAGAAGAAGGCAAGTCAGTACCGACTGTGGCGCACAGCCTGGATCAAGCACTGGAAGCCCTCGACGCTGACCGTGCGTTCTTGACCGAAGGTGGCGTATTCACCGACGAAATGATCGATGCCTACATTGACCTCAAGATGGAAGAAGTGGAGCGTATTCGTATGACCACTCACCCCATCGAGTTTGATATGTACTATAGCTGTTAAGTACAGCTGCGAATCAGCGTTACTCGCCCTTGGCTGTTACTATCAGCCAGGCGGTGGTAACAATGATTGCCAATAGAACCCCGCTACGGCGGGGTTTTTTTATTGCTGGGAGGCTGAGAAGCGTGCCAGAGGGGCGATGAGCAGTGTGCTGGTAGCTCTCTTGGGCGTGGGGGAGTGGGTGGCACGGCGTTCGGGCAGGCGGTGTATCGGGTGACCGATCAGCACGGCAACGTTACCTTTACCGATAACCCAAGCAGCCCTTTATGCCCTGCGACCACTTTTCCATCGCTCTGCCCCAGCAAGGCGCACAGGTGGAAGAGGGGATGACCGTGGTGGAGGTGGTTATTGCGCCACCGTTGCGCGACGACAATCAGGTACGGCTGTTGGTGAATGGCGAGATTAGCCAGAAAGCGCTGCACAGCGATGTCTTCTGGTTAACGGGCCTGCCGCAAGGGGGCACGAGATCCAGGCAGAATGCTGGAGAGCAGCCAGCGTTTACAGCACCGCACGGCAGCGGTGACGATTACGGTTCCTTAAGAGCGCTTTAATAAACGCGATCAAAAAAACAGCCCTAAGTATTACCTACCAAAACCTGGGCGCACTAAAGTGGTGCATGAGCAGGAGCATTTGGCACGGCAAGTGCGCTAAAACGATTCGCGCTCTTTCGCTGCGATGCCCGCAAGCCGTGCAAATGGACATAAACGTATAGTTGGCGCGCTTTTTGCAGCTCCCTCATTGATCATCCACCTGTAGGTCTGTATCGGCGATGGAAGACGCGATTTTTCAGGACACCACCATGCATCAGCGTTTGCTTGAGCATCTCACCACAGCGGTATTGCTGCTAGACGGCGAACTGCGTGTGCGATGGATGAACCCTGCCGCTGAAGCGTTGTTAGCGGTCAGCCTTAGCCGTGTTCACGGCATCAGCCTGGATACGCTACTTGGCGGGGATGTAAGCATTGACGAAGTATTGGCCAAGGCGCGGGATGCGTTTCACCCCTATACCCAGCGTGAAGCACGCATTACCCCGTTGAATAGCGAACCGCTCACGGTGGACTACACGGTGACGCCCTTATCCGACGATGAGCTGCTACTGGAAGTAGAGCCGCGGGATCGGCTGATGCAGATCTCCCGGGAAGAGGCGCTAACCACACGCCAGGAGACCATCAAGGTGCTCGCCCGCGGGCTCGCCCATGAAGTCAAAAACCCGCTGGGTGGCATTCGCGGGGCAGCACAGCTACTAGAGCGTGATCTAGACGACCCGGCGCTGCGCGAATATACCCATATCATTGTTGAAGAGGTGGATCGGCTGCGCGACCTGGTCGACTCCATGCTCGGCCCTAACCGGATGCTTAAACACGAGCCAGTCAACATCCACAAGGTGCTGGAGCGAGTGCGGGCGCTGCTGATTGCCGAACACCCTAGTGTGACAATCAGCCGTGATTACGACCCCAGTTTGCCCGACCTTTCCGGCGATGAATCGCAAATGATTCAGGCGGTGCTCAATGTGGCGCGCAATGCGGTACAGGCCATGAGCGATGCACAAACGCCGGAGCCCACTTTAATACTACGCACCCGCGCCCGTCGCCAGTTTACGCTTGGCGCCGAACGTCACCGGCTGGTCAGTGAAGTCGCCGTGATCGATAACGGCCCCGGCATTCCCGATACGCTGCAGGAAACACTGTTTTACCCCATGGTGTCGGGACGCGCGGAAGGCAGCGGCCTTGGGCTCTCTATTGCCCAGTCGATTTTGCACCAGCATCAAGGATTGATTGAATGCGATTCACGTCCTGGACACACCGAATTTCGTTTACTGATTCCCATGGTTATTAATTTCACCGGAGAAGCGTCATGACTGAGGCTGCACGTAATGATGTTGCGCGGGTGGTCATTGTCGATGATGACCGCGCTATCCGCTGGGTGTTGGAGCGCGCCTTGGCGCAACCCGACCTTGACGTTGAGTGTATCGAGCGCGCCGACGTTGCCCTGACACGCTTGTTGGAAAACCCACCCGACGTGCTGGTCACCGATATTCGTATGCCGGGTATCGACGGGCTGGATCTAATGTCCCGGGTACGCGAAGCGCATCCTGACCTGCCGGTGATCGTGATGACCGCGCACTCCGACCTGGACAGCGCCGTGGCCTCGTACCAGGGCGGGGCATTTGAATACCTGCCCAAGCCGTTCGATGTTGACGAGGCCCTGGCGCTGGTGCGCCGCGCCGTGGCCCACGCCCGTGAACGCCAGCGTCCGGTGACTGTGCCGGAAGGCTTGAACGCCGAAATTATCGGCGAAGCCCCCGCCATGCAGGAGGTGTTCCGCGCCATTGGTCGCCTCTCTCACTCCCACATCACGGTGTTGATTAATGGGGAGTCGGGTACCGGCAAAGAGCGCGTTGCCCAGGCGCTCCATCAGCACAGCCCTCGTGAGGGCAAGCCGTTTATTGCCCTCAATATGGCGGCGATTCCCCGTGATTTGATTGAGTCTGAGCTGTTTGGTCACGAGAAGGGTGCGTTTACAGGGGCGACCCAGCAGCGCCAGGGGCGGTTTGAGCAAGCCAACGGCGGTACGCTATTTTTAGACGAAATAGGCGATATGCCCGCTGAAACCCAAACGCGGCTACTGCGCGTGCTGGCCGATGGAGAGTTCTATCGCGTTGGCGGGCATACGCCGGTCAAAGTGGATGTGCGCATTATTGCTGCCACCCACCAAAACCTAGAAGTGTTGGTGGATGACGGCCGCTTCCGGGAGGATTTGTTCCACCGCCTGAACGTGATCCGTATTCACCTGCCCAAGCTTGCCGAGCGCCGCGAAGATATCCCTCGTTTAACGCGGCACTTTTTAGCTGAAGCGGCGAAAGAGCTGACGACCGATATCAAGGTGCTGACCAGTGAAGCGGAAGCCCACCTAACGCGCTTGCCGTGGCCCGGTAACGTGCGGCAGTTAGAAAATATCTGCCGTTGGCTCACCGTGATGGCATCAGGGCGTGAAATTCTGGTTGAAGATCTACCGCCGGAGCTGCGTTCACCCAGCGCTTCTGAAAGCAGCGCCCACGGCGATTGGCGCACGGCGTTTCGTGACTGGGCGGATCATGCCCTGGCCGAAGGCCATACCCATCTACTGGAAGAAGCGGTGCCCGATTTTGAGCGGATTCTGATTGAGACAGCGCTAAAACATACTGGCGGGCGCAAAGGTGAAGCCGCCGAGCTGCTGGGCTGGGGGCGCAATACGCTCACGCGTAAACTGAAAACACTGCTACCGGCACTCGCTGACGAGTAAACGTTAGGAGCCTGTCTGGCTTAACACTGATCTACTGCGAATCCCGGTATTTTGGCCAACTTTATTCGATCGATTTCGTTAAATAGCACGCTATTCGCCTCAATCGATCGATAAATTTGGCTCAAAATTCGTGCTTCTCGCGACGATCGGCCAAGCCAGACAGGCTCCTAGTCGCCAGCGAGTATATATACCGCATCGGCTAGGGTGGTGGGGTTGGGCAAAGTGCAGTCGCTACTGGTGAGTGGCTGCTCATCCTGCCACCACTACCCTGGGCTTGGGTAGGCTGCCGAAGTGACGCTGGGCAGCAACAGCGTTGTCTATGGCAGTTATTGTGTCGCTTCAATGCGCCTGATCTCGGCAAGTAACGCTTCTGCTTCTTCAGTAAGCGTGGCATTGGCACGCATATCGCCATTGCGTGAAGCCTCCATAGCGGCTTGTAGTTTGCGCTCATACTCTTGTTGAAGCTTCTTTTTGGGGTCGCGCTTAAACATACCTAACATGAGCAATCTCCTCGCTATCGATGTTTTTTGTACACTATTTGTATAGGATTGAGGTGCTCGTGTCGAATGTTTGCTTTAACTAGCCTTGCTAATCGTAGGGATTAGGCGCGGCGCACTGGCATAAGAAGCGCTCAAAATCACATAAAATAGTTTCCAGGCTCGCGTGCAGGCGGTGATCGTCGTCAACCATCCGCAGCGATAGGCGCTGAAGACGAGCACGTTCGATCACCGATTCAGGGGCAACCACATCATCCCGCCAGCCGTGAATAATATGGGTGTGCTGCGCCTGAATAACCGGTGACGTTTCCGGGTAGTCGGCAAGCCCCAATGCAGGCGCCAGCAGAAAGCATCCCAACACCGGCTGCTGAGCGCTAACCGTCGCGCTTAACCAGCCTCCCAAGCTTGAGCCTGCCAGCACACACTGGGCAGGGTCGTCACCGCGCTCGGCTAATACTCCCAGCAGATGTTGAAGGCGCTGCTGTGGCTCTGCTATGCCTCGGTAGTCCATGACCACGGGCTCACAGTCATCCAGCTTTTGCGCAACACCTTTCATTGCCTGGGTTTTCAGTGCGCCTGGCCCGCTCTCAAGGCCATGGGATAGATAAACAGTCATCATAACGGTTAGCTCGCTGCACGCTGGATAGCTTCGCCACCCTGTTGAAGGTCTTCACCCGCACCGCGAATGGTATTACAGCCACTGACCAGCATCAGGGTCACCACCATCACGAAGCCGAGGGCGATAGTGCGTTTCATAAAAGCCTCCTTCGAAGGCATACCGTTAGTGAAAGGAGTAGAAAGCAAAAATACCCTCTGTCGTGACGATACGCTACGGTTTTCAATACGTTTAAACACAAGGAAGCATAGCAGTGTGCCTCGAAACCGTATGTTTATGTCGCATGTGCCACTTCTATACATGAAAAATAGAGGTGGAGAGTGCTTTGCCATTCACTTTTTATTGTTTTAAGTAGTTGTTTTTTAATGTTTATATTCGTTATTGGCATGGTTTGGCTCATTGCCTGCAGTTACTAAGTAGAATCCAGCAAGAAACCAAGTAAATACTCGCAAATGAATAAAGTAAGTCATTTTTAAATTCAGTCACTTAACGCTAGTCGAGTTAACATTTTTCACCAGTAACTGAGTGAGTGGGCTAACAGCAAAATGGAAGGCAGGAAGCCGAAAAATGAACAGGATGTTTAAGGGACAATTAGCCCACTCACTGGTTGCAGCGTAAGGAGGCGCTGTTCATCAAACCAGGGAGCGGACCGATGCGAATCAACCATCTCATGCAAGTGAGGTGGTTTTTTCGCATGTGTGATTTAAATAATCATTTGATAGATAAGTACTTTCTATAAGGCTCTGGTTTTTGCACAGCTTTTGTACAGAAAAAAGTGTGATTTTGGTCTATCCTTCGATGAAACCAAAATGCAGCGGTTAGAAAACGTCAACGTAACGACCGCGCACGATCAGGGACAAGATTATGGCGATGGCATTGATGTTATGCATGTTTGTTTTGTTCTTAGGGTTTTCAGGCGTGGGCGTGTATATGATGCTTAAGACATCGTTTACGGCCAGTATTGATGAACGCGATGACATGCCGCCCGACGTTTAACTATCTGCCTTGAAAGTAAAACGCCCGCTTATGCGGGCGTTTTTGCGCTGGTGTCTATCACGCGGCTGTCCATCAAAGGGTTGTCCATTGGGGGGGGCAGGACGCGCTTTACCCCATCCAATACAGGCTGGCCAAGGCAAAAGCGTAGCCCATCGCTGCCCCTGCCAGTACATCGCTGACATAGTGCAGCCCTAAGCCTACCCGTGAGACCGCTATTAGAAGCGTTAATGGCAATACCACCGGTAGTAGCCAGGGCGTGTGGGCGGCGACCAAGACGCTAAACATCACCGCGTGCATGGTGTGGCCGCTGGGAAAACTGTAACGGTCGCGGGCAGGTTCACAGCACTCGATGCCTTCACTATAGGTAATGAAGGGTCGTTCACGGCATAAGCGAGTTTTCACCAGTCGATAAACCGCCACGGCAAATAGAGCGATAACGCTGTACTGCAGTACGCGCCAGGCGCCATTGGGTTGAAGCCAGGGCTGGGCGAGAATCAGCAGCACCCAAATAGGCCAATCGCCTAAGCGGCTGGCGGCCTGAAGCGTGATTCGCCAGGGGCGGTAGATCGATAGCCGCGCAATGCGCTGGCAGAACTGCCACTCCAGCAGGTCAAGACGATCGAATACGACAAGCGGACGCGGGCGCATGATGAGCCTCCTGGGCTTGGTGTAAGTAACGCAAAAACTGCTCGGCAATACCTGTCCAACTCTGCTCAAGGGCGCGTAAACGCGCTACTCGGCCTAAACGAGCGTAGTCAGCTGGGTGTTGGCACAACTCAACTGCTGCCTGTTGAAAAGCGGTGCTATTGCCAGCGGGTACGGTGACACCGTTGTGGCCGCTGCTAATGAGCTCAGCGCTGGCTGCATGATCATAGGCCACCACGGCTAAGCCGCTGGCCATGGCTTCCGCCACCACATTGCCCCAGGTTTCTGAAAGCGAGGGGAAAATAAACAGGTCGGCGCTGGCATAGTGGCGAGCAAGCGATCCCTGCCCCACAAAGCCGGTGAAGTGGGCGTCGGGCAGCGCCTTTTCCAACTGTGCCCGTGCGGGGCCATCGCCGACGATCACTTGGGCGATATCGGGCCGCACCTCACGCATGGCTTGAAGGCTTTCATGGAGCAAGGTGAGATTTTTTTCTGCGGCTAGTCGGCCAACGTAAAGGGCCACCGGCTGATGCTCGCTAACTCCCCAGCGTTCGCGTAATGAAGGGTCACGGTGGGCAGGTGAAAAGCGCTCGCCATCCAGCCCGCGTGACAGCACATGAACCCCCCGAATCCCTTGACGCTGCAGTGCTTTAGCCTGCTGATGAGTAGGCACTAACGTTAGGTCACAGCCGTTATGGAAGTAGCGCAGGTAGCGGCGTGTGGTCGAGGCCAGCCAATTGACGCCATAATCTTCACAGTAGTGGTCAAAGTTGGTGTGCCAGCCCGCTACCAGGGGGATATTGAGTTGCCGTGCCGCTTGGCGTGCCGCCCAGCCGAGAGGGCCTTGGGTCGCTACATAGATGATATCGGGGCGATGTTGGCGCCAAAAGCGGCGCAGTGTAACGGGCCTAACCAGCCCTACCTGCACATCGGTGTAGCCAGGTAGGGCAAGGCGCTGCACCTGTAGCTCGCGGTTAATACCGGTTGCATTACCCGCAGATCGTGGCCGAGGGCGGATCACATCCACCGGCACTCCTTGCCGGTTAAGTTCATAGCTTAACCGGCTCAGCGTATGGGCAACGCCATTGATGTCCGGTGACCATGTCTCACTAACGATGCAGAGCCGCATGAGCGATTCATCCCTTTATCACGTTTTCGTACAGTGTGGGTGGGGTGAATGACACTGCCGAGACAAACAGGTGAATAAGTGATGACACGCTTAAATAAATAGGCTAGTAGACAAAGTGCTACAGCCATCTGTTCTAATATCAGTTCAATGTTAAATTTGGATGGCAGTTTTATTTAATAGCGCATAAAAAAATAAGTTCCCAAAAAATAAAACTTTAAGATTAATGAAACATAACTCCTTTAAGGTTCCCTGTGTTGAGGCGTTATTCGTCCTTCATTGTGCCTTCGCAAGCGCAAGCATTAACTACTTCAATGGGAACGATCATGTTTAAAAAAACGACACTGGCCCTAGCCGTTAGCGGTTTATTGGCAGCCTCTGCAGCACAAGCAGCAACCGTTTATGACCAAGACGGTACCGATCTCGAAATCTATGGTCGCATCGCTATGGGTCTTGAAGGCGGTGGTGTTGACAACGGTGTTGATAACGGCGAAGAGTTCCGTAATTTCGGCTCGCGTTTACGGATTACCGCTGGCCACCAGATTTCCTCTGACCTGCGTGCATTCGCCCGTGTAGAGTGGCGTTTTACGGGTGATGAGCGTAATACATCCTCTGGTTTCGATGAGGTACGTAACAGCTACCTAGGCCTGGAAAGCCAGCAGTTCGGTACCTTTATGGCCGGGAACTACAACAGTTTCTACGATAACTACGTGATGACGCCGTTCGATGTTTACGTTGAGCGCGGCTACGAGTTTGCGGGTGGTGGTACCCAGGCACGCGGCGACTCTATTGGCTATAAAACGCCTAAAATGAGTGGTTTTCAGGCGGTTATTTCTGCCAAGCACTTCTCTGAGCGTGGTTTGACTGAAGCCGAGCAGACTTCCGAAGGATCCGTTATCGCCACTCAGGGTGGTGTTGTCTACGAAACAGGCCCAGCTCGTTTAGCGCTTGGCTATGTGGAAGATACGGTACGTGGTGGCGGTAACGGTGAAGTGCGTTATGGCGCTACGGGCGAGTTTGCTGTTACAGATGCTTTCGCTGCTCGTGTAGGTTATGAAACCCGCGGTGATGACGATGTTAACGGTGGTGGTTTCGATAAAATCGGCGTTGGTGCTACGTACGCCATCGATTCCTGGAAGTTCTTCGCCGATTACTACAACATCGACGTAGACGGCGCTAGCGATGAGCGTAACGCTTGGGCGCTAGGGTCAATGTACAAGCTGTCTAGCAATTTCGATATGTTCCTTGAGCTGAACGATCGTAACCTGGATGCTGTTAATGACTTCGAAGAAGATATGTACTACGCATTAGGCGCTCGCTATCACTTCTAATTAATAGAGTGATGTTAGCGGTAGTGTTGCATTAGTTTTTTGCATTAGTTCTTTAGCTTTTAGTTAGCTCGCATGTTTCGATCTTTACCGGTGTGGATAATTCCACACCGGTTTTTAGCGTTTTTATATTTTATGCTTTACTTGCCTGCCTTAAAAGAGGCGCTCTTTTTCTCGGTGAGTTATTCCTCTCAATATAAATTTAGGGAGAGGGGGGTAAGGCAATACTTTTACCATGGAGACGAAATGTCGCTGGTAGGCTATCTTTGCTGCTAAAGTGTCTGAACACTGTTATGAAAGGAGTCATTTAAATGCGTTTTCACCGCTATGGCTTGGCGCTAGGGACAGCGCTATTTGCCACCGTTCCTCCTGCCTTTGCTGATAACTACACCCTGACGCTATTTCACACCAACGATCTACATGGGCGTACCGATCAGTACCCCTATCTAATTACCACGCTGAACGAGGCGCAGGAGCGCTTTGGCGAAGGGTTGCTGCTGGATGCCGGTGATATCTTTACAGGCACGCTCTACTTCACAGAGTTTCAAGGCCAGGATGCCCTCGAATTTATGAATTTAATGGGCTACGACGCCTTTGTGCCCGGCAACCATGAGTTCGATTTGGGTGACCCGGAACAGGGGCACCAAGCGCTAGCGGCGTTTTTCGCAGGCGCCGAGTTTCCTATTTTAGGGGCGAATCTGGACTTCTCCGCAGGCCCGGAGTTTGCTGACATGTTGGGTGATTCAGTCAGCGCTGAGCCGCAGGCGGGGACGCTTTATGACGGCATGATCGTTGAGCATAACGGCGAGCCAATCGGCATCTTTGGGTTAAACACTCAGGACAGTGAGACGATTTCCAGCCCTGGCCACGTCACCATCAGCGATTATCGCCAAGCGGCTGAAGCCATGGTGGCAAGCTTTGAAGAGCAGGGCGTTAACAAGATTATTGCCCTTACCCACTTGGGCTACGACAGTGACCCCAGCGTAGGTAATGACCTGCTGCTGGCAGAGCATGTCGAAGGCATCGACATTATTATTGGTGGCCACAGCCATACTCAAGTGTCGCCCCCCAGGCTGCTGAGCGAGAGCCGCACTGGTGAGAAGCTCCCATCACCGACGGTGATTGGCCAGGCAGGCGAGTATGGCCAGCACCTGGGCGTTATGCAGGTCACCTTCGACGAGAACGGTGTGGTGGTGGATGCCAGCGGTGAACTGCTCGCTGCCGACGATCGCGAAGCGGACGCTGATGCCGCCAAGCGGCTTGAATCCTACACCGCTGAGATTGAGACACTGCGCGATACCCAGGTCGGCGCCAAGGTAATCTCCACGCTACCCAACCCGCGCCATGGGCGTGGCGATGAACGGAGCGTGCGTGCCAATGAAACAGCGCTGGGCAATTTAATCGCCGATGCCCAGTTGCATGCTGCGCAGCAGGTGGCACCCGACACGGTTATGGCGATTCAGAATAGCGGCGGCATCCGTGAAGCGATTGAGAGTGGGGATGTGTCTGTGGGTGATTTGATCGCCGTGCAGCCATTTGGCAATCGCCTGACGCTGCTTGATGTCACCGGCGCCGAGCTGCTGGAAACCTTCGAGATCGCCCTGGCTAATGCACCCGGCGAAGACGGCGGTTTTCTGCAGGTGTCGGCAGGCGTAGAGTTGATATACGACAGCGGTGAGCCGTCGGGCGAGCGGCTGGTTAGCCTAAGCGTTGCCCAGGAAGGCGCAATGCAGGCGATTGACCCCGAGCGTACTTACACCATCGCCACCAATAACTTTACCGCTGCTGGCGGCGACGGTCATACGGTACTTGGCGCTGCCTATGAAGATGGGCGCAACACCATCGTCGGCAATACGGATTGGGAGATGCTGCGCGACTATATGGTGGAACGTAAAGAGGTGTTCTACCAGGTGGAAGGGCGGATTACTGATGTAGCTCAAGAAGGTGTGGTGCCAGAGGATGTGGCCCAGGAAGCGTCGTAGTGAGTTCCGGGCCACGGGTAGCGCTTACTCATCAATGATGCTTTCAAAGCCGCCAAAGATGAGCCGCTTGCCATCAAAGGGCATCGGGTTAACGTCCATCTGCAAGCGCGGGTCTTGCATGACTTTCGGCATGGCCTCATCGCGCACGCTGCGCGATGGCCACTCTATCCAGGAAAAGATGATGCTTTCGTCATCCTTGCGCTTGACCGCCATGGTGAAGGAGGTCACTTCCCCTTCGGGGACATCGTCTCCCCAGCACTCCACGACCCGCAGTGCGCCGTGTTCCTTGAAAACAACGGCCGCGGCACGGGCATGCTCAATAAACTCATCTTTATTAGCGCTGGGCACGGCAGCGACGAAACCATCTACATAAGGGTGTGTAAGCTTGCTCATGGCTGTTCTCCTATTACTGTTTTATTCTGCTTTAGGGGGGAGTTCTCGAACGGGGCGTATCTCAATGCTGCCCAGCCGGGCTGGTGGAATACGGCTAGCCAGCTGCAGTGCTTCATTCAAGTCGTGGGCTTCGAGCATGTAGAAACCGGCCAACTGCTCCTTGGTTTCCGCAAAGGGGCCATCGGAGATTAACGTCTCGCCATCGCGTACGCGCACGGTGGTGGCGGTCTCCGTCGGTTGTAACGGCTGCCCGGCCAGGTAGTGGCCGCTGGCGCTCAGGCGCTCAACCCCAGCAATACACTCCTGGTTGAGGTCGTGCCACTCCTGTTCGCTCATGGCGTTGATAATCTGTTCCTGGTAATAGACCAGCGCAACGTACTTCATGGGGAGTCTCCTTCTGTGGCCAAGGGGCAGTTGTCTGACGGAACGTTTACCATCCAGCCGACGCCAAAACGATCTACCGTCATGCCGAACCCTGGTGACCAGAAGGTCGCTTCGAACGGCATGATCATCTTTCCACCTTCCGCTAGTTGAGCAAAGGTTCGTGCGGCCTGCTCGATATCCTGATACTCCAATTGAACCTCTATCCCTTGCGGTGGTGTATAGCAGTCAGCCGCCATATCGGCACCCATCAAGCGGCGTCCACGCAGGTTCAGTGAGGCATGGATGATGCGGTCATGAAGGTCGGGCGGCGTGTGTTCAGCGGCGGGTGTGTCAGCATAGGTCAACAGGCACTCCAAATGCCCTCCGGTGACATCGGCATAGAACTGCATGGCCTCCCGACAGGTGCCGGGAAAGGCAACGTGCACGTTCATGGCATCCGGTATACGAGCAAGGTTACGGTGCTGCTCAATTCCGGCACCGGGCTCAAAATCCTCCAGCGAGAAGTAGCGCCGTAATTCAAGGGTCACGTTGCCATCGGCATCCTGGGTGGGCCACTGCTGGGCCCACTCAATGGCCGCCTGCAGGGAAGGGGCTTCGAGCACACTATAGCCAGCAATACGCTCACTGGCTGGAGACAAAGGCCCGGGGATGATGGTGGGCTCACCGTTTTTGAAACGGATCAGACACCCGTCACTGGTCGGATGTAAGCCATCGCCGCTCAAAAACACGCCTGCCTCGGTCATGCGCTGGTTATAAGCAGCCATGGCGGCAAACATTTCTTGGGATGGCATAGCACCATTCTCGGTGTTGGCATCGGCACGGCGTATCAGCATGAATTTCATTGAGAGCCTCCTGGTTGTTCAGGGTAGTGACTCTCTGTAGTCGTTTGACGTGCTCACGGATCGACACAGCCTAGATATTATTTTTGGTAATCGGAATATCTGGTTGATTTCCTTCTGCTATCGGATGCAGGTTAAATGATCTTATTACGTAGCAACGACTTTCCGACGGCGCGCCATGACATGATCGAGAAACGCCCGAAGTTGCGGAGTGACTAGTCGGTTGCCTGGGTAGTAGAGGTAGAACCCTGGCTCCCTTGGACACCAAGACTCCAGCACCTCAACGGCATCGCCGGCCGATAGCAAGCCCCTCACCTCCGGCTCAAGGAAATAACCAATACCAAGTCCATCCTTGACCGCACGCAGTCGCGTTGCCACATCGTTGGTACACAGCGGGCCGGTCACAGCCACCCGAACGGACTGACCTTCGCACTCGAATTCCCAATGGAACAGATGTCCTCCGCTGGGCCAGCGCATATTGATACAGGTGTGTTCCTTCAAAGCAGCGGGATGCTCCGGTGTCCCTGCCCGAGCCAGATAGAGCGGCGATGCCACCGCAATCCAACGTAGCGGCTCGCTCATTGGCACTCCCACCATATCCTGTTCCAGGCTCTCACCGAGCCGCAGTCCGGCATCACACTCACTAGCCACCACATTTTCCAAACGATCAGAGACGACGATCTCGACTTCAATTCCAGGGTAAGTCTCGGCAAAGCTAGCCAGATGTGGTGCCAGCGCATAAGCAGCCCCAGCGCGCGACGCATTGATCCGCAACCGTCCGCCAAGCTCGTCCTGTTGCTCCAGCAACTGCGCTTGAGCCGCTGAAATCTCCTTCAGAGCGGGCCGAACTCGCTCATACAACTGTTGGCCCGCCTCCGTTGGCCGCGTGGTTCGAGTGGTTCGGTTCAAAAGGCGCTGTCCTAAGCGTGCCTCTAACCGCTGGATCGTCTGGCTGAGTGCCGAGGGCGAAACACCGAGCCATCCCGCCGCTCGTGCGAAATTGCCATGTTCAACGATTGCCACGAAGGCACCCAATTCCGCCACATCGCTACCTTTCATTGTTCATTTCAGCTTCATAGTCCATGAATATATCGGTGTATTCTGTCAGTTTAAGAACAAGCCCACCATTGCGGAAACCAACAGCTTAGGGAGAATCCCATGCAGCTCGACCATTACCGCTTGCTGGGCCGTTCTGGCCTGAAAATATCGCCTATGGCGCTAGGCACCATGACTTTCGGCACGAAATGGAGCTTCGGCGCCGACGAGTCGACCTCCCGCGCGCTCTTTGATCGCTACGTCGATCACGGCGGCAACTTCATTGATACGGCGAATTACTATACGGGTGGCACTTCCGAGTCCTTTGTCGGCCGTTTCGCCCAGGGGAAACGGGATCGCCTGGTCATTGCCACAAAATACACCTTGCCGATGCGCGGTGATGACCCCAACTCTGGAGGCAACAGCCGACGTAGCATGGTTCGTTCGGTAGAAGACAGCCTGACGCGCCTGGGCAGCGACTATATCGACCTGCTGTATCTGCACGCCTGGGATTTCACCACTCCCGTGGAAGAGATTCTGCGCGCCATGGATGATTTGGTGGCAGCAGGAAAGGTCGTTTATCTGGGGCTGTCGGATATCCCTTCCTGGCAGGCTTCACGGATGCAGGCTATCGCCGATCTCCGGGGCTGGTCGCCAATGGTTGCAATGCAGCTGGAATACAATCTGATTGAGCGCAGCGTGGAAGGTGACTTGGTTCCGATGGCGCGTGAAATGGGGATGGGTATCATGCCCTGGTCACCGCTGGCGAGTGGACTCCTGACGGGGAAGTACAATCGTGCTGCACTCGTACCCGAAAACGTGGTCAGCGGCAGCCGTGCCGCCATCGTGACCGAGGCGGGGCCCGTCCCCGAACGCAGCTTTCGCATTATTGACGAAGTGAAACAGGTCGCTACGGAACAAAATACATCACCTGCCACTGTGGCTTTAGCATGGCTGCTCACCCGTCCTGGTATGGCTGCACCGCTCATTGGAGCGCGATCGATAAGTCAGCTTGAAGCCAATCTGGCTGCACTCGAACTGGAACTGACAGGTGACCAATTGGCACGGCTCGACGAGGTCAGCGCGGTGCCTTTAGGATTTCCCCATGAGTACCTGCGGCGCCCGACGGTTCAGGCAAATATCTATGGCGACATGTCGATCTCTATGCGGGGCTAACGAATGTTTATGGAGCTGGCTCTAGTTCGTTTAACCGCTTTAGCAAAAAGCGTTTTTCTGGATCCAGGGTGACCAATAGTAGCGCCTGTTGATAGGCGCTGCGCGCGGCCTCATGCTGGCCTTGGCGACGCAGTAAATCCGCTTTGGCGGCATGAAATAGATAATAGCGGTTGATTTGCGGGTGTTGAGCGATGTCGTCGAGTAACTTCAGGCCGGTATCGGGTGCACCATTCATGGCAATGGCGACCGCACGGTTCAGCGCCAGGATGGGTGATGGAAAACGTCGGCAGAGGGCGTCGTAGAGCCTGACGATGCGCCCCCAATCAGTCAGCTCGGCGCGGCTAGCCTGGGCATGTACGGCGGCAATCGACGCCTGAAGGGTGTAGTACCCGGTGGGGGTGAGCGCCAGCGCCTGTTCCAGCCATGCAATGCCGGTCTGGATATCCTCTTGGCGCCATAGGCGTCTGTCCTGAGCATCCAGGGTGACCAGTTCCCCGTCGCTATCCTGACGCGCATCCCGGCGGGCATCATTAAGCAGCATTAAGGCCATCAGCCCAAATACCTCCCCCTGGGGCAGTAGCCGTGCCAGCTCATTGCCCAGTCGCATGGCTTCTTTTGTTAGGCTGATATCGACCACGCTGGCGCCCGTGCTGCGCGAGTAGCCTTCGTTGAAGACCAGATAGATGACTTGGAGCACATCGGGTAAACGCTCGGGCAGCTCTTCCTGGGTAGGCACGGCATAAGGGATATGCGCATCGCGAATTTTGCGTTTGGCTCGTACGATACGCTGTGCCAGCGTCGTAGGCTTCATCAGTAGCGCGCTGGCTACTTGCTCAGTGGTCAAACCGCACATCTCGCGAAGCGTCAGGGCAATCCGTGCTTCCATGCTCAAACTTGGGTGGCAGCAGGTGAATAGCAGCCGCAAGGCGTCATCTTCGATGGTGGTGGGCTCAAGATCCAGCGCTTCATCTGTGGGTAATAGCAAGTGAGCCCGACGGCGAGCAGTACTGCGTTGGCGAATTTGGTCTATTCCGCAGTGGTAGCCGGTGCGAATTAGCCATGCCGTGGGGTTGTCAGGTTTGCCGTTAACCGGCCACTGTTGAACCGCCGCCACAAAGGCATCCTGCATGGCTTCTTCGGCTAGTTCAAAATCCCCCAGCAGGCGTATCAGCGTCGCCTGCACGCGCCGGGAGTGCTCACGATACAGGTCATCGACGTATGAAGGTTCAGTACTCATCAAGGGAGATCCGTAAGCTTTATCTCAAACGTAGCGCATGGTTTCTCCGTTGACTTGTTTTTCTTGTTTTTCTTGTTTTGTCTTTCGGGGGATAGGTATTCAATCCCCGGTGCGTTTTCCCGTGGCGCTGTTGAAAGGATGCAGAGCGTCGCGGGTCACAAAAAATCGCAGGGTTTCGCCTTCGGCAACGGGCGGCTGCCCCGAAACGCGGATGACTGTAGGCTGGTCGCTATCGGCGAGGGTCACATATAGGTGGCTTTCGGCCCCCGCGGCTTCAAACAGCGCCAGCGTTGAGTCGACAATTAGGTGAGGCGCGGTCGGCGGCGTTAGATGCATATCATCCGGTCGAATGCCGACGACATCGGTGCCGTCGGGCAGGTTATCCAGCAGGCCATTGGCGCCTTGTTCGTTCAAGTAATCCACCGGCAGCATGTTCATGGCGGGGGAGCCGATAAACCCGGCCACAAACATGCTGGCGGGGCGGGCGTAGATATCCATGGGTGTGCCCACTTGCTCAATCTGCCCGGCGTTAAGAACCACTAAACGGTCACCCAGTGTCATGGCTTCCAGCTGGTCGTGGGTCACATACAGGCTGGTAGTCTTCAGGCGCCGCTGCAGCTGTTTGATCTCCACGCGCATCTGCACGCGCAGTTTGGCATCCAGGTTGGAAAGTGGCTCATCGAATAGAAAGGCTGCCGGGTCGCGCACCAACGCGCGGCCCATGGCGACGCGCTGGCGCTGACCACCAGAGAGCTTGCGCGGTTTGCGCTCCAGAAACTCTTCGATCTCGAGCATTTTGGCGGCAATTCGCACGCGCTTTTCAATGTCTTCTTTGTTAAACCCGCGGTTCTTGAGGCCGTAAGCTAGGTTGTTGTACACCGTCATATGCGGGTAGAGCGCGTAGTTCTGGAACACCATGGCGATATCGCGCTCGGCGGGCTCTAGCTTATTGACCACCCGGTCACCGATTTTGAGCGTGCCTTCGGTAATGGTTTCAAGCCCCGCCACCATGCGGAGTAGGGTAGATTTGCCGCAGCCGGAAGGCCCCACCAGCACCACAAACTCGCCATCTTCAATCTGTAAGTCGATGCCTTTGACGGCATGAACATCGCCGCTATAGGTTTTCTTTAGCCCTTCCAAGGTAATGCTGGCCATCTTATTTCTCCGTCTCGGTCAGGCCTTTCACAAATAGGCGTTGCATAAACAGAATCACTAATACAGGCGGCAGCGCTGCCATGACCACCGCGGCCATCACTAATTGCCACTGTGGGTTCTCTTCAGAAGTCATGCGCTGAATGCCCATTACGATGGTGTAATAATCAGGGT
Source organism: Halomonas sp. IOP_14 (assembly GCF_021021315.1). NCBI lineage: Bacteria > Pseudomonadati > Pseudomonadota > Gammaproteobacteria > Oceanospirillales > Halomonadaceae > Halomonas > Halomonas sp. IOP_14. Next base: position 24,730 of record NZ_JAINWD010000019.1, read on the forward strand.
CGGTAGTGATAATTAACGGCCAGAGGTACTGGTTCCAGCCGTAGATAAACATGATCACAAACAGCGCGGCGATATTGGTCACCGACAGCGGCATTAAGATGTCTTTAAAAAACTTCAGTGGCCCGGCGCCATCGACTCGGGCGGCTTCGAGCATCTCTTCGGGAATGGTCATAAAGAACTGGCGGAACAAGAAGGTTGCGGTAGCCGAGGCAATCAGCGGGATCGATAGCCCGGCAAAGCTATTGAGCATTTTAAGATCCGCAACGACCTGAAAAGTCGGAATAATGCGCACTTCCACCGGCAGCATCAACGTGACGAAGATCACCCAGAAGAAGAACATCCGGAAGCGGAAACGGAAGTAGACGATGGCAAAGGCGGAAAGCAGCGAAATAGACAGCTTACCCACTGTGATCGCCATGGCCATTATAAAACTGTTCCACAGCATCAGGGCGGCCGGCGGTGCGCCGGCATTGGAGACGCCCGACTGCCACATGCGCGTGTAGTTTTCGATCCCGTGGCCACCGGGCAGCAGTGGCAGCGTACCCTGCAGCAAACCCGATAGGGAATGGGTAGAGGCGATGATCGCGACATACACCGGAAAAACCACCAGCGCGACACCAGAGATCAAAACAATATGGGCTATCAGGTTAGCCCAAGGGCGGTTTTCAACCATTAACGTTCTCCCAAAGGCTAGGGCCTGTTGACGTTTCATCGCGAACCGCGATTTGTGGGGCAACCCGTAGGGCTGGGCCCGTTTTTACCCGCGGCGGCGTTAGTCGTCGTTCATTTGGAATCACCAAACCTCTCTCCTCCTGCCTTGCCGCGAATAAAAACGGGCTCCAGCGCGGCCGTGAGTGAAACCTCAACAGGCCCTAGTAGTTGACGCGGCGCTCAA